>JAGQWW010000358.1 GCA_020436955.1 Saprospiraceae bacterium
CCTTCATCCTTCATCCTCCATCCTCCATCCTCCATCGTCTCCCATCCCTCATCTCCAATCCCCAGAAAAAAAGTTTCATTTATCCTTTGAAACATATAGATATCTATATACATTTATGCCACTGAGGAGATATTTCACTTTTTTAAACACCAACTTTTAACTCTTAAATCTAAGCCTTATGGGTTATCGAATTTTACCTAAATATTTACTCCTGGGTCTTTTATTTATGGCCTTTTCCGGCATGGCACAGGAGAAAAAGGAAGTCGACCATTCCTACAAACCATTGGTCCTGAAGTTGAATGAAGATGGTAGTAAATATATCCGCTTCATTGTTTGGCACCAGCAATGGATGACCACCAACAACTTATCTGATGCTGATTCGAAATTTCAGGTGAGCCACCTGGCAAGGAGATCAAGATTCCTGGCTTTTGCGCAGGTTTCTCCTCGCTTTTTGATTCTTACTCACTTTGGTTTGAATAATCTGAGTGCTGCCAACATGAATGCACTTGGTAATGGGGGAGATGGACCTCAGTTCTTCTTGCATGATGCATGGACAGAATTTAAGGTAGCTGATGCATTATATATCGGAGGTGGTCTTCACTATTGGAAAGGGATGACTCGTATGGCAAATGCCAGTACCCTCAATTTTATGACCTTGGATGCTCCTAGACCATTTGTTGGATGGCATTCACTGGGTATTACCGACCAGTTTGCACGCCACATGGGTATCTATGCTAAAGGTCAAATTGGAAAATTTGATTACCGATTGGCGGTCAACAATCCTTTGAATCCCGCCAATGCTATCTCCATGGGTGCTGACAGAAGTACTGCAGGTAGCACTTTGACTTATAATGGTAGTGCGGTAGCAGATGAAAATGGTGACCCTACCGGAAAGACTATCATCGAAGGGTATTTCAGATATAATCTTTTCGATACAGAATCAACCAAACTTCCTTATCAGGTAGGTACATATTTGGGTTCCAAAAAAGTATTTGGTATCGGAGCTGGTTTCTTTGCACATCCAAATGGAATGTTTGATGCAGCTTCCGGTGAACATGGTAATGTAATGCATTTTGCAGCTGATGCATTCCTTGATATGCCTTTGGGTGGTGATGATTGTTTAAACGCTTATGCCGCTTTCATGGCTTTCAATTATGGTGAAAACTATGTAAGCCGTTGGGCTGGAACCGGTTCCACCATTTATGCACAGGTAGGATACAAATTGCCAAAGTCTAAATTCATGCCTTACGTTGCTTTCCAAAATGGAAACTACGATGGATATGAAGACTCAGTAAAGGCGCTGGACGTAGGATTGAACTATTTCATCTCCGGGCACAATGCAAAATTGACCTTGGAATACCATTCCATCACGGATGATCCACGGGATATCCCTGGTTACGATGCAGCTGATTTGAACCAATTGAGCCAGATTAGACTGCAAGCGCATATCTTCTTATAAATCGAATATTGTGTTTAACCTATTTTCTAAACAAAACAAATGAATCATGTCTGGTAAAAATCTTTCAGACTACTGGAAAGCCAACATACGGATTGTATTGATCCTTTTAGCCGTGTGGTTTCTGGTTTCCTATGGTGCCGGTATTTTATGGGCCGACAGTCTCAACTCAATCCGCCTGGGTGGATTCAAATTGGGCTTCTGGTTCGCACAGCAAGGCTCTATCTACGTATTTGTGATCCTCATCTTCGTCTATGTTTATCTGATGAATAAGCTGGATGAGGAATACGACGTAAATGAGAAATAAACTTTAAACAACTAAAAATTTCTAACCATGAGTGTACAAACATGGACTTTTATATTAGTTGGACTCACATTTGCGCTGTATATCGGTATCGCAATTTGGTCCAGAGCAGGCTCTACTAAAGAGTTTTATGTAGCCGGTGGAGGTGTCCACCCGATTGCCAATGGTATGGCTACCGCCGCTGACTGGATGTCAGCAGCATCTTTTATCTCAATGGCCGGTCTTATCTCTTTTTTAGGATACGACGGTAGTGTTTATTTGATGGGATGGACTGGAGGATATGTGCTTTTAGCCCTCCTGCTGGCCCCGTATCTCCGGAAATTTGGAAAGTTTACGGTTCCTGATTTTATCGGAGAACGTTATTACTCCCAGACTGCAAGGATTGTAGCAGTAGTCTGTGCCCTTTTCGTTTCTTTCACCTACATCGCTGGTCAGATGCGCGGAGTGGGTATCGTTTTCTCCCGCTTCCTTGAGGTAGATATCAATGTCGGTGTAATCATCGGTATGGCTATCGTATTTGTCTATGCAGTATTGGGAGGTATGAAGGGTATTACCTACACACAGGTTGCACAGTATTGTGTATTGATTTTTGCTTTTATGGTTCCTGCATTCTTCATTAGTTTCCAAATGACAGGCAACTTCATCCCTCAACTTGGATTGGGAGGAACTGTAGCTGATGGTCAATTTTTGTTGGATAAACTGGACGGACTAAACCAGGAACTAGGTTTTGCAGCCTACACAGAAGGTACAAAGCCGATGATCGATGTATTCTGTATCACTTTTGCTTTGATGGTGGGTACAGCAGGTTTGCCTCACGTTATCGTACGTTTCTTCACGGTACCTAAAGTAAAGGATGCAAGGATTTCAGCTGGTTGGGCCTTGATTTTCATTGCCTTGTTATACACCACTGCTCCTGCAATTTCAGCTTTCGTACGTACCAATATGATTGAGACAGTTTCCAATAAGCCATATGCTGAAATGCCAGGCTGGTTTAGCAAATGGGAAGAAGCTAAACTTATAAAATTTGAAGATAAAAACGGAGATGGCAACATCCAATACGTGAAAGATGCCGATAAGAATGAATTGACTGTAGATAGAGATATTATGGTATTAGCTAATCCTGAAATCGCAGGATTGCCAGCATGGGTGATTGCCCTTGTAGCAGCCGGAGGTTTGGCAGCAGCACTTTCTACAGCAGCCGGTTTGTTGTTGGTTATCTCTTCAGCAGTGTCTCACGACCTTTTGAAAAATGCCATCAATCCAAACATTTCAGAAAAAGGTGAATTGGTTGCAGCAAGAGTTGCAGCAGCAGTTGCAGTTGGTTTAGCAGGTTTGTTAGGTATCTATCCACCAGGCTTTGTGGCCCAGGTTGTTGCCTTTGCCTTTGGATTGGCGGCATCTTCCTTCTTTCCGGCTATCGTGCTTGGTATTTTTGATAAACGAACCAATATGCAAGGAGCAGTGTCAGGTATGGTCATTGGTATCCTGTTCACCGCTACCTACATCATCTATTTCAAGTTTGTCAATCCTGCCAATAACAATCCTGAACATTGGTTTATGGGTATTTCCCCTGAAGGTATTGGTACCATCGGTATGGTTGTAAATGCCGTTGTAACCATTGTGATTTCAAGAATTACTCCTGAACCACCTGAAAGAATTCAGGATTTGGTTGAGCATATCCGTATCCCAAGA
>JAGQWW010000035.1 GCA_020436955.1 Saprospiraceae bacterium
GCCTTCATCCCCTACAGCTCTTATGCCAATCAAACGCTCAACATCTGATTTAAGCAATACCTCTTTAGAAAGCAATTCCTGCGCAAGTTTTTCCAACTCATCTCTTCTTTCCAACAATAAAGCTTTTGATCTTTCATATTGAACATCAATTAGCTTCCTTACCTCTTCATCAATCAATTTGGCAGTTTCATCTGAATAAGGCTTCTGAAACTGTTCTTGTGATAGGCTGTAGAAAGAAACGTTACCTACATTTTTATTCATACCAAATACCGCAATCATGCTGTAAGCCATTTTGGTGATCTGGTCCAGGTCATTTTGTGCTCCGGTAGAAATTTTTCCAAATACAACTTCCTCAGCAGCACGTCCACCTAGCGTCATACAGATACGGTCTAGCATCTGCTCGGTTCTGGTGATGTATTCTTCTTTTGGTAAGTATTGTGCGTAACCAAGGGTACCGATACCACGCGGTACAATGGTAACCTTTACCAATGGAGAAGCATGCTCCAGGAACCAACCACAAATAGCATGACCTGCTTCATGGTAGGCTATGATTTCTTTCTCTCTAGGAGAAATAAGCTTATTTTTTTTCTCCAAACCACCAATAACTCTATCCAAAGCGTAGTTGAAATCATCCATGTCGACTGCCTGCTTGTTGCGACGGGCTGCGATTAGGGCTGCTTCATTACATACATTGGCAATTTCCGCACCAGCAAAACCTGGTGTCATTTCTGCCAAGACATATGGATTGATGTTGTCAGCAATCTTGATATTCTTCAAGTGTACTTTGAAAATAGCTTCACGACCTTTCAAGTCAGGACGATCGATACCGATTACACGGTCAAATCGGCCCGGACGCATCAATGCTGAGTCCAATACATCAGGTCGGTTGGTCGCAGCCATCAGGATTACTCCTTTGTCCGTTGAGAAACCATCCATTTCCACCAACAACTGGTTGAGGGTATTTTCTCTTTCATCGTTACCACCTGTGATGCTGTTTTTACCTCTTGCACGACCAATAGCATCAATCTCGTCAATAAAGACGATACAAGGTGCTTTTTCTCTGGCCTGGCGGAACAAGTCACGTACACGTGATGCACCTACACCCACAAACATTTCTACGAAATCAGAACCGGAGATTGAAAAGAAAGGTACTCCTGCTTCACCTGCTACCGCTTTCGCCAAAAGTGTCTTACCGGTACCCGGAGGGCCCACCAACAATACACCTTTAGGGATTTTACCTCCCAGTGCAGTATATTTCTTAGGATTTTTTAGAAAGTCTACTACTTCCATTACCTCTTCCTTAGCCTCATCCAATCCGGCAACGTCGGCAAAAGTTACATTTACCTTGGCATTGTTATCGAACAAGGTAGCCTTTGATTTTCCGATATTGAAGATTTGACCACCGGGTCCACCAGGACCTCCGGCGACTCTTCGCATGATAAATATCCAAATGACAACTATAATGATTATTGGCAACACCCAGCTTAATATTGGTGCAAGCCAATTGGTTTGGGTGTCATATTTTGGATAGATGTAATCTGCTTCTGAGATATTAGCCGATTTCTGGATTTCTTCCAGGTCATCAGAGAAAGTTTCTACGGAGCCAATTTCAAACATGTAGTTGGGGCGAGGGCCTCCAAACTTGCTTTTGGCAGCATCTTTATAGGCATCCTTGTCTAGTGCCTCTTCTTTGAGGTAAACCTGGACCATTTTTTCATTGATAACCTCGAGTTTCTTTATGTCCTGGTTTTGCACCATCTCCTTAAACCTGTTCCAGGTGATTTCCTCGTTTGTATTGCTGGTAATCGTAAAAACGTTGACAGCCAGCAACAGTATCGCTACCACGATGAAAATCCAATAGGACCCAAATTTATTGGGGTTGTTTGTACTGTTTTGTTTGTTGTCCATTTACTACATTTTATGCTCCTAGAACAGATTAAATTTCAAATCGTTAAAAATTCCTTTCAAAACATCGACAAATCGTTCAATTTACCCTATAAGTTGTCGTATTCTGTAAACTTTGCATCGCTCCACAGATCTTCTAACTCATAGAACTCTCTTTTCTCTTTATAAAATACATGAACTACCGTGGTGAAGTAATCCACACAAATCCAACTGGCATGGCCCTTTCCTTCCACATGGGTTGGCAGGGTACCTGTTTCTTCCTTCACGCGCATATGAATCCGCTCGGAAATAGCTTTTACCTGTGTGCTGGACTCGCCTTCACAAATAATGAAATAGTCAGCAGGTGCATCGTGCAACTCGCGCATGTCAAGTT
Organism: Saprospiraceae bacterium; assembly: GCA_020436955.1. Lineage (GTDB taxonomy): Bacteria > Bacteroidota > Bacteroidia > Chitinophagales > Saprospiraceae > JAGQWW01. The sequence continues at coordinate 2,279 of JAGQWW010000035.1, forward strand.
TTACAATGTTTTTCCCTTTAATATCCTGGATGGAGTCAATGATTATTTCGTTCAGTGAATCGGTAGAAAGGTCTTTTTTTAAACTAACTTGTGCACTCAAATTTTTAAGTATTTAATGATTGGTCCTTTGGGACTAATAAAAACGTATGATTTCAAGCGTTTTCGTTTCATAACTCAAAATTATCAAAAATAATCTACCTGAATGTTCTTCAACAAAACACTTTTTGTAGGAGTTCAAAAGATCCGCTTAAAATCGGTTGATTCAACCAATTCATACGCCTTAAATCTATTATCAAAAAACAATCCATCAGAAGGAACAGTTGTAATTGCTGCCAATCAGACGGAAGGAAAGGGACAAATGGGCAGCCAATGGCTGGTAGAACCTGACAAAAATGCTACCTTTTCAGTTATTCTGTATCCGCGCTTCCTGCAACCTTCCCAACATTTTTTGCTCAATACCTGTCTAAGCCTGGCCATTTCTGATGCGCTTTTGCAAAAAGGCCTTCCAAATCTTTCGATAAAATGGCCCAATGATATTTATCTCAACGATAAAAAATTGGGAGGTATGTTGATTCAAAACACGGTAAACAGCAGCAGTATTGTGTCGACCGTTGCAGGATTTGGAATCAATATTAATCAGGAAAAGTTCCCTGAAGTATTACCTAATGCTACTTCCATGGCTATCGAGACAGGCAAACAATGGGACTTGGATGAATTGCTGGATGGCTTTTTTGCTGCCATTGAAGCACGATATCTCCATTTGCGACAAAAAGGAGGAAAGGACTTCCTGGAAGAATACCATTCGAGAATGTTTGGGTATGGGGAGGCTAGGAGGTTTTCAGACCCTGCAGGAAGGCAGTTTAACGGTCTGGTAGCAGGGGTAAGTCCTACCGGCAAATTGTTATTGGATAAGGTAGAAGGGAGGGTAGCGTATGATTTTAAAGAAGTAATCTGGTTGTAAGGGTTTTTGAAATTTAAATGGATTTCTTTATTTTTGATTACACAAGCTATTGTTTAATTCCCTTTATTACTAAAACATGTACCAATGAAAACTAAAATTAGTCTATTATTCTTTCTTTTTCCCTTGTTATTTTCTTCTTGTCTTAAAGACGATGTAAAAACTGTATCATCCGTTTTTACAGATGAAGAATTGACCATGCTAGACCAATATTTGGAGTTGCCACCGGAAATTTTGGACTACCAGGTGACATTACCAAATTATTTGACTTCCAGTCTTCGTCCGGTTCAGGTTGATAACAAACGGGCCACTTTGGGGAGAGTCCTTTTTTACGACAAAAACCTTTCAAAAAATAAAACTATTTCCTGCGCCTCTTGCCACAAACAGGAACTTGCCTTTGCTGATGACAAAGCCTTTTCTGAAGGATTTGATGGCGAACTTACTGCCCGTAATTCCTTGGCGTTGGGTTCTGTGGTTAATTTTTCTGCTTATTACAGTTCTGAGATAAACAGTTTTGGTATCCGATTCTTTTGGGATGAAAGAGCCGGGACTGTAGCAGAACAATCAAAAATGACCCTGGGCGATAAAATCGAGATGGGAATGGATATGCATGAAGTCGTATCCAGGCTGAAAGAGTTGGAATATTACAAGCCTCTATTCTCTATGGCTTATGGTTCTGAAGAAATTTCAGAAGCAAAAGCACTGGCTGCCATTACCGATTTTATCATGGGTATGGGTAGTTACGATTCGGGCTATGACAGGGTGATGTCCAGTCCAAATGGTGCCAATGGTTTTAATCCGGCTCAGAAATTGGGTAAACAGTTGTATGATGCTCATTGCAGCTCCTGCCATGGATTTAATGCCGGAAGGCCTACGATCGTCACTGCCAATAACGGGTTGGATGAAACTTACACTGATAAAGGAGTGGGAGGATTGAATAATGTAGTAAGTGAATATGGTGTTTTCAAAGTGCCAACCTTAAGAAATATTGCATTGACAGCCCCTTACATGCACGATGGTAGGTTTGAAACCCTGGAAGAGGTAATTGAACACTACAGCACGGGGATTAAATATCACAGAAATCTATCAGATAGATTAAAGGATTTTAATAATGGTCAAGGAGAGCCAAGGAGATTTAATTTTTCATCCGAAGAAAAAAATGCTTTAAAGCTTTTCCTTGAAACTCTGACTGACCAAACTTTCATTACCGACGAGAAATTTTCAGACCCATTTAAGCAATAATAAAAAAGTAAAAAGCCGGCTTCACAAGCCGGCTTTTTACTTTAATGGCCTATTTTAAAAAATATATCTTCTTTTTTTTAGGGTATACCCAACCTTGCTTGTCTAATAGTACGTCCATAGTACTGAAACCATTTTTATAAGCTTTAGTTAAATTTCAACAATTGATAATCGGGGCATTTAAAATTGGTTTAATTTAGAAACCTAATAGCATCTTAAAACCTGTTTCTATGAAAAATTTTAGACTTCTTCTACCGCTGGCTATCTTCGCTATTACATTTTCTTCCTGTTTAAAAGATGATGTAAAAGTTCAATCTTACCATTACACTGAATCTCAGTGGAAAGCTATTTCCGAAAACCTGGATTTGCCTGAATCGCCCCTCGAATATTCTGTTCAGCTACCACAGCATGTGTTGAACTCCGGGGCTTTTGCAGCTCCTGTAAATAATGATAAAGCGACATTGGGTCGTGTTCTTTTTTATGATACCAGACTATCCAAAACGGAAGCTGTTTCATGTGCTTCCTGCCATGATCAATCGCTAGCATTTGCGGATAATAAAGCCTTTTCAGAAGGCTTTGATGGCCAATTGACAAAAAGAAATTCATTAGCGTTGGGTGCTGTTGTAAGTTTTAGCGCAACCTATCAGGGTGGAAATGACGATTCTTTTGTAAGTAATAACGGTGCTCGTTTTTTCTGGGATGAAAGAGCGGGTTCGGTACAGGAGCAAAGCAGTCAGACTATTGCTGACGATATAGAAATGGGAATGGAGATGTCAGATGTGAAAAAACGACTGGAGGGAGTTGATTACTATGAAGCTTTATTTGAAGCTGCATACGGAGAAGAGGGAATTACAGAAGACAACATTTTGGATGCTATTTCTTCCTTCATCAACGCGATGGGTTCTTTCAATTCGAAATTTGACCAGGCAGCAGCCGGTCTGGGTTTTGTAAGCCCATTCACTGATTTTGATGCCTTTACTGCCCAGGAAAACCAGGGTAAGCAATTGTATATGAATAGCTGTGCCAGCTGTCATGGAACCAGCTTCAGTAGCCCCGCTGTGTTAACTGCCAATAATGGTTTGGATGAAGTTTACACGGACCAGGGAGTAGGTGCTGTCACCAACAATGCCAGTTTGGATGGTGTATTCAAAGTGCCACCATTAAGAAATATTGCACTAACCGGACCATACATGCATGATGGTCGATTTGCAACGCTTGAAGAAGTCGTTGATCACTATAGCACCGGGATTAAAAATCATAGAAACCTTAATCCGGAATTGAAGGTATTCAATTCAAGTAGTCAGGGCGCTCCGATCCAATTTAACTTTACAGCCGAAGAGAAAGCAGCTTTGGTAGCCTTCTTGAAAACGCTTACAGATAATGAATTTATCGCTGCTGAAAGATTTGCAGACCCGTTTAAGTAACAAATAACCAAGTGACATAAAAAGGTGCTGTTGAAAAACAGCGCCTTTTTTTATTGGTTAATCAATTCACCGGTCAACAAAAGAATGTCGAGATAGGCATTTTTCAAGTTGAAAAGTGCGTTGAGGTATACCTGATTGGCACTGAGATAACTAATCTGTACCGCGCGGTAATCAAAAGAATTTATCTGGCCGGCATTGAATCTTTCTGTAGCAATATCAAGGCTGCTTTTAGCATTATTGATGCGCTCAGTGGTAAGTGCTGCTAATTGCTTTTGCGTTTCAAAATTGTTGTAGGCTATTTGAATACGATTAGTCAATTGTTGTCTGGTCTGGTCCAAGCTAAGCTGGCTAACCATTTCCGACATCGCCGCATTTTGAACCTGCTTTTTTCTCAACCCCCCATCGTAAATAGGGAAGGAAAAGTTTAAGGCAATCGCTCCATTCAGGGTTGTTGATTCTAAACCGCCAAAATCTCTTTCACTACCGTCTACCAGCGTACCGTTTCCTGCAAAGGTATTATTGTAATTGTATCCACCTGAACCTCGCAAGCTAATGGTAGGCAGGCGATCTGCTCTTCTAATATTGGTATTTACAGCAGCCAGCTCTCTAGCAAGTATCAATTGCTGGTAGGTAGGATTTTGCGAAAGCATTGTCTCTACCAGGTTGTTAAGTTCAAAATTTCCGGATTCCAGGTTGAGATCATCCGTCAGGGTGATTTCTCTTGCGTAATCGTTTGCGCCAATGGTTAGCAGCAAATTTCTTTTTGCATTTTCAAAAGCTAATTTTTGAGAAAGGAAAGTAGAAGAATCGATCAAAAATGCATCTGTCGTTTGCAGTATGTCGAAAGAACTTCCCTGTCCATATTCCTGTCTTGCTTCTTCTCTTTTAATACGGTCCTTACTAAGCCCGATAACTTCTTTTGTAATTGCTAATTGTCTGGACTGGATAACTGCTCCATAATAGGCTAGCGTAACATCATACACTGTTTGTTGCATACTGTTTTGGACCTCCAGTGTTGTCTGATTTTGCTGCAGGGATAGTTGATCCATGGTGTATTTTACCTTTTTCCCGTTGTACAGTGTATACAACACTTCCAAGGTAGGATTGATACCACCTGAATACGTATTTATTTCGGTTAGGAAAGATGCCGGGTTTTGATTTCTGTTGAAAGTGGTCGTGGCATTCAATCCAAAATTGACGATTGGCAAACCACCAGCGAAGGAAAGGTGGTTGGAATTTTCAGCGATTGCCTGATTTACCTTAGCAATCCTGTTTTGGAAATTATTTTGGAGTGCCTCAGCTACAGCATCTTCAAGGCTCATTGCTTGTTGTGCAGAAAGCATTGAACCGAAACTTACAAATATCCAAACCAGGGCTACTACAAAAGGGGAGAAATAGGATTTCATGCAGGTAGTACTTTTGAAAATAATTGCCAATTTTAAAAACTCCAAAGGTAAAGGTGTTTAGGCAAGTATTGTTCAAAAGAAAGCCAAGAAGTGAAAAATTAATTTCCTAGCCTTCGAGCCCCACTTTTGTTGCGAAATCCATCGGGAGTTGGAAGACTTTCCCATTTTGGCTCACTTCGACCATTTCAGTATCCCTTTTTACCATTTGAATTTCTTTATCAGGTAAGATGCCCAATTGCCAAAGCTGGGAGGCAATTTGTTCATTCACCTGTCTGGAAGCTATTTTCCCAAATGCTCCAAAAGCAAGGTGTGCCAATGAGATTTCCGGAAGACCTTTTCTGCCCGGGATGGGCGAGCCGTGTGGGTCTGTAGTTGGGTAGCCTAGTTTACGGTCCACTTCATTCAGAATTTCTTCCGGTAACAAATGCTCCAGTCGTTCTGCTTCGTCGTGAATCTGGGCTTCGTTAAGACCCATCTCTTGTACCAGATAAGTTTCCCACAATCGATGTGCTCTGGTAAGGCGAATAGCTTCTTCATTACCTTTTTCAGTCAGCGCCTGATTTTTCCTGTCAAAGTATCCTCTTTGTTGTAGCGCCAGCATCACCTGGTTGAATTTTCCGGTTTTTAAATCCAGTTTTACACGAAGGTTCTCAAGGCTAAAATCTTCTTTCTGACTGAGTTTATAAGCTTCTTTTATGAAATCCTCTTGCTTGATTCTGAATTGCAACTTTTGCTTTTGAATGGTTCTGAACAACAAACCTTTTTTAGGAGAAAAGAAAGCTGCAAGCAAATAAAGCACGGTAGAAACTACTGCCATGGCAGGCCCCGGGGTGGTATTGATTAAAATCGCCAGAAATAAACCAAGTACTGCGGATAGCATACCCATGATGCCGGCAATGATTAATACCTTATGCAAACGGTCTGATAGCAAAAGTGCAGTCGAAGCAGGTGTAATCAACATCGCGACTACCAGGATGACTCCAACAGTTTGCAAGGCAGCAACCACCACAAAGGATAATAATAGCATCAAAAAATAGTGGATAACCTTTACGGATATACCCATAGTCTGGGCAATGGTAGGTTGGAAAGTGCTGACAAAAAGATAACGGTAGAATACTGCAATGCTTACCAGGACATAAATGGAGATGGCAAGCGTCAACCAAAGGTCTTGATTGGAAACACCCAGTACATTTCCAAAAAGGAAATCTTTCAGGTCGAGGTGTACACCTTCGTTTTTACTTATCCAGGAGATACCCATGACACCAAGGGAAAACATGGCAGTAAACACGATACCAATGGCAGCATCATTTTTGGTTTTTACATTTTGTTGTATCCAGGTGATGCCAATAGCAGTTACTAATCCTGCAAGCACGGAACCTATAAAAAATCCAAGGATGTTGTACCCTAAAACTACAAAGGCTACCACCACGCCCGGTAGGACAGCATGAGAAAGTGCATCACCGATCATTGCCATGTTGCGCAAAACAATGAAACAACCTAATACTCCGCAGGTAAGGCCAACCATGAGTGAAGCTGATAATGCTCTAAGGGCCCATTCTTCAGAAAGGATTATTTGAAATACATCCATTGACAAGTGATTTTAACTATTGGTAGTGCAAAAGTACATAATTTATAATAATTAAAAAATATTTTTAGATTAGTCTAAAATATAAACGATCCTGAAAATTTTAGAAATAAGAAAAGAGAAATGCTAAATTGGAAATCCGGATTGCAAACCCGGTTTTTTGGAGCCAAAATGCTCAATATGAAATTTTATAAAACGTTAGCATAGGGAAATTATAAAATAGGCCCGTGGTTTTTAAATTTACGCTCACAAAACTCCCAAAGAGGAAACTGGCCAATTTTTAAGCGTTATTACGACAACAGCCGAAGTAATTTATGAATAGACGCCGGAGACTGGATACCTTGACTTACCAGGTAGCTGATTTCTTTTCAGCCATGGCTGCATGGGCGTTATTTTTTCTATACCGAAAAGGGCTGGAAGGATTTGGATGGCAGGAAGTATTGCAAGATGTAAATTTCTACTACGGCATATTTCTGATCCCGGTAGGTTGGTTACTTTTTTACTCCATTTTTGATCGTTACAAAGATATTTATCGCCTTTCCAGGATGGCCACCCTTACCAGGACCATCTTCCTGAGCTTCTTTGGTGTAACCTTTCTTTTTTTCACCCTTATTCTAGACGATGTCGTCACGAACTATCGAACGTATTACGGTTCGTTTTTTACCCTGTTTGGCCTGCATACCTTCATAACGCTGTTGGTTAGGATGATCATTTTGACCAGGGCCAGCCGTCGTTTGAAAGCTGGAGAAGTTACCTATCGTACGATGATCATCGGTGGAGACCAAAATGCAGTGGAATTATATCAGGACACTTCTTCACGCAAAAAAGGATTAGGATATAACTTTGTTGGTTTCATTGATTCAAATGGAAAAAGTACCAATCACTTAAAGAACTTTCTGCCTAAGTTGGGCAAAATAGAGGACATCAGTCGGATAGTGGAAGAAGAAAATATCGAGGAGGTCATTATTGCTATTGAAACCAGCGAACACAACAGGTTACGTGAAATATTGAACGTACTTTTTGATTTTGGAGACCGCATCCTGGTGAAGATTATTCCGGATATGTACGATATTATGTTGGGCAATGTAAAAATGAACCATCTGTACGGTGCGGTCCTCATTGAAATCAAACAAGACCTAATGCCGAATTGGCAGGTTATTATCAAACGATTGATTGATGTAGTGGTCAGTTTAATTTGTTTGATTGTATTGTCACCCTTGTACCTATACATTGCCATGCGTGTTAGGTTGTCGTCTCCCGGCCCTATTTTTTATAAGCAGGAAAGAATCGGACTCAACGGCAAACCATTTTTTATTTTCAAGTTCCGATCGATGCATACTGATGCAGAGCACAACGGCCCACAATTGTCCAATGATACTGATGACAGGGTAACGCCATGGGGGAAATTCATGCGAAAATATCGCCTGGATGAATTGCCTCAGTTTTGGAATGTTTTGAAAGGAGATATGAGTTTGGTTGGTCCAAGGCCTGAACGCCAATTTTATATAGACCAGATCATGAAAGAAGCACCCCACTACCGTCATTTACTAAAAGTAAGGCCGGGCATTACCAGTTGGGGGCAGGTAAAATACGGTTACGCCAGTAATGTGCCTCAAATGGTTCAACGCCTGAAGTTTGACATCCTCTACATCGAAAACATGTCGCTTGCACTTGACATCAAGATTTTATTCTACACCGTTTTGGTCCTTTTAAAAGGCAGTGGTAAATAGGCAGACGATTTTCCATTCTTTAAAATACCCTTCAGCAGCAACACGTTTATTACATTTGAGAAAGTAATACCTGCTGACATGAAAAAAATTCTACTCTGTTTTTTTACCTTTCTCCTCACTACTTTCATTTATGGTCAGGCACCAACGTTTACCGCCAATGAAGTGATACCTCCCTTTGATGCTGTTTTTGAATGGGGTGCACATTTGGGTGCTGACCCAAATTGGTCCGATGAAAATCTGGGTGATATCGCAGCCGGGAACGAAAATCTCAATCTGAAAGGAATAGGTCTAAACTCCATTCGTATTGCTATACCGGAATCGCTGGTTGAGTCCGATGGTTATGATGTAAAAAAGATGGCCTTTCAACATTTTCAATCGCTTGGTCTGGAACATGTGGTGATTAACCTTGGGGGCCCAATTGCTGATCATGTTGATCCTACCATGTATTGTCCTGGGAAACAACCCAAGGCTTTTAAAAATATTTTTGCTCCAATCTGGGATGGTGGGCTAAATGGAACGCCTGTAAATGATACAAATTACTTTGCCAGGTATTGTTACTTGATGGCAGAGAATTATAAGGACCGTGTCAATATTTGGGAAGTATTATTTGATGTAGATGTTGATCTAAATGGCACAGGATGGTCAGAGCCGGGAGACCAAGGTAACTGGTGGGATGCAAATCCAGACCCTTGTGAAATTGAATTTGGTGCGCCGGTCTCTCATTATGTTCGAATGTTGCGTATAGCCTATGAAGTGATTAAGTCAGTCGATTCAGATCAATTGATAACTACAGGGGGTATTCGACATCCTTCCTTTTTGCATGCTATTTTGAATACGACCGATAATCCAATAGATGGAACATTAACAAGCGCCTATCCTAATTTTGGAGGTGCCTATTTTGATATCCTTGGCTTTCAGAATTATCCAAATCAGGACAGTAGCCTTCGTTATTGGGATGAAGGACTTCAGTCTTTTGTACAAAAAAGGCATTCGGATGCTGCAGTGTTAGGATTTGTGCAATTGCAGGAATCTTTTGTTACCGTACTTGAACAAAATGGATATGATGGTCAGCAATTTCCATCGAAATATTTAATCAATTCCGGTACCAATATTCCCAGAAAAGCATTTACGGAAACGCTCCTCTTTGGGGCTGAAGCTCAAAAGAATTATGTGATGAAATCTGCAGTCGCTGGTTTCAAATCGGGTCTGAAACAAATGCAGTTTTATGGCCTGACAGAAAAGGAATTGCTGGATGATGCTTCCAATGAAAGGGAAGTAATGGGCTTTTATGAAGCATTGACATCCAATTATCCGGATGCTACCCTCACTGATGCGGGTCTAGGAATGCAGACCCTTATTACTTTTATGAAGGGGTACACGTATGATGCTGACCTCACAGAGCAAATGGAATTGCCCACACAAATGGATGGAGGTGCTTTTACCAGACCCGGTGAGAAGCCCTTGTTTGTAATTTGGGCCAAGACATGGAGAGACTCCAGTGAAGCTGGGGAGTTTATTTACCAATTCCCCTCCGGGTTTGAAATAAAAGAATTGCTTTGCTATGAGTGGAATTTTAATCATACAGGTATCATACAGGTGCTTTTACCAGATTATGTTCATACACCGAGTAGTCCTATATTTTTGATACCAGAATATCTAAGTGATACAGAAGAAATTACAGCTGAAGAATTCAAGATTTATCCCAATCCTGCCCGAGATGAGCTGATGGTTCAATTTGAAAATAGCCATTCTGGTCCTGCTGCATTGATTTTGTATAATGGATTGGGTAGCGCTTCAAAAGTAGTAGAAGTTTCGCCCGGCCAAACCAGCTTTTCATTTGAAGTAGGAGACTTACCGGACGGGATTTATATGCTCCAGTTAAAAAAACTAAATAGCATCTTTTCTAAAAAAGTAGTTTTAAAAAGATAATCATGGCAGAAATAACTGACCTACAAGCGATAGAAAACAGCCTCAAGGAGATGTTGAAGGCACAAGCACCTCATCTTCAAATCCGAACTGATTCGCCGACTAATTTTGAAGCTGCAGGGACCAAACCAGCAATGCAGGGAAAGCAAAAGGTGAATGGATTTTATTTTGCTTCGGTTATGCCCAAGCCCAAGGATGTCAGATTCTATTTTTTCCCAATCTATACCCATCCGGACGCCTTCAGCGATATTTCTGACGAGTTTAGAAAATGCCTGAAAGGGAAGAGCTGTTTTCACATAAAAAAAATGTCTCCCGGCTTGAAAGACGAAATTGAAGCTGCCATTCAAAAGGGAGTGGAATTGTATCAAAAAGACGATTTAATTTAAGTGGAAGGATATAGTTTTAAGTATCTGGTTGAGATCGCCTACAAGGGTACCCGATACAAGGGTTGGCAGCGGCAACCAAAGGAAATCAGTGTGCAAGCGGTGGTGGAAGACGCTTTGTCAAAGTTGTTGGGACAAAAGATTGTTTTTATTGGTTGTGGAAGAACTGATACCGGCGTACATGCCAGTGCTTATTTTGGGCATTTTCACAGCAAAAAAAATATTCCGGACAATTTTCTTTTCATCATCAATAAGATGCTTCCGGGGGACATAGCCTTTTATCGGGTTACAGAAGTAGGGAATGAATTTCATGCACAATTCAGCGCTGTAAGAAGGGGCTATCGCTATCTGATGCATACAAATGTGAATCCTTTTTTGTCGGAGACCTCCACCTATTATGAGTACCCAGTCCAGATGGACCTGTTGCAAGCCCTTGCTCAGGACATTAAAGATTCAAAAGACTTTAAGGCTTTTTGCAAGCAGCCTGAATTATATGACCATACCAGTTGCAACATTTTTGAAGCATCCTGGAATCAAA
>JAGQWW010000359.1 GCA_020436955.1 Saprospiraceae bacterium
CCACCTGCATGTACAAAAGCCATTCCGTCACCCTCCAATTTTTGCATGATGAATCCTTCCCCACCAAACAATCCGGTACCCAGTCGTTTTTGAAACTCAATCCCGATAGATACTCCTTTGGCAGCACATAAAAAAGCGTCTTTCTGGCATACTACCTTACCTCCCAATTCCAAAAGGTCCATTGGAATGATCTTTCCGGGATATGGTGATGCAAAGGAAACGGTTGATTTCCCTGGCCCCATATGTGTAAAGGCTGTCATAAAAAGGCTTTCACCGGTCAATAATCGTTTCCCGGCGGAAAGTAATTTTCCAAATACACCGGAGCCTCCGGAGTTGGACCCGTCACCAAAGATGGTGGCCATTTCAATGCCGTCGTCCATAAACATAAAACTTCCACTCTCGGCTACTACCGTTTCTTGTGGATCCAATTCAATCTCTACACATTGCATCTCCTCTCCGAAGATGCGATAATCAATTTCGTGATTTGTACGCATGTTGTAATAAAAATTTTGTTTGGCTTAAATTACCACTTGACCCTCGCTAGATTTCAATTCTTCGACATTTTTAAGCGAAAATCCGATGGATTTACATACAATTTGTCAAAATTTTGATTTTCCTGTTAGAAAGTGGTACACCCCTTGTACATTTGTCGCCAGAATTAAAAATACCTATGCTGACCTTTCAAGATATCTTTGTAAAATATGGTGACCGGGTTGTACTGGACCATGTGACGCTATCCATTGGAAATAGAGAAAAATTGGGTCTTATCGGCCGAAACGGTGCCGGTAAATCCACTTTGTTTAAAATCCTGTCCGGTAATCTCGTACCTGATAGCGGTTCTGTTTCCATGCCTAATAAGTCTACGATTGGATTCCTCCACCAGGAAATGAATCTTCCAAAAGGCAAAACCGTCATTGATGAAACCTTGACGGCTTTTGAAGAACTAAAGGAAATTCAAAAGGAAATAGTAGAGCTGGAAAAGGAAATTGCCCACCGTACTGATTATACTTCCGATGCCTACGAAAAGATCTTAATCCGTCATACCGATCTGGTGACCCAGTTTGAGATGATGGAAGGTGGTAATATGCAGGGAAATGCGGAGCGAATACTAAAGGGCCTGGGTTTCAAACAATCTGATTTTCAAAGACTTACCGATGAATTTAGCGGTGGATGGCAAATGCGTATCGAATTGGCAAAAATGCTTTTGCAAAAGCCCAATTACCTTTTACTGGATGAGCCTACCAATCACCTCGATATCGAATCCATCCTTTGGTTAGAAGACTTTTTGAGTGATTATCCCGGTGTGGTGATTATTATTTCGCACGACCGCCAATTTTTGGATAACGTCACCAATCGTACCCTAGAGTTGGAATTAGGCAATATTTTCGACTATAGGGCCAGCTATACAAAGGCCATGGGGATGCGGGCAGAAAGAAGGGAAAAACAAAAGTCTGCTTATGAAAACCAACAAAAGGTAATTGCACAAAAAGAAAGGACCATTACCCGCTTTATGGCCAAGGCATCAAAGACCAGTATGGCTCAGAGTATGCAAAAACAATTGGATAAAATAGAGCGGATTGAAATTGATGCAGAAGATACTGCGGTAATGAATATTCGTTTCCAGGAGCCTCCTCGGTCAGGACAGATTGTAGTGGAAGCAAAGCACTTGACTAAGAATTATGGTGATTTAAATGTGTTGCGTAATGTAGATTTTCAAATTGAAAGAGGCGACCGGGTGGCATTTGTTGGACAAAACGGACAAGGTAAAACCACGTTGGCAAAGATTCTTATCAATGAAATAAAAGCTACGCATGGTGAGGTGAAATTAGGTCATAACGTTCACCTTGGTTATTACGCTCAAAACCAGGCAGAAACTCTCAAACCAAATCTAACCCTGATAGAAACCATGGAGGACCATTCACCTCCTGAAATGCGGACCAAATTGAGAGGAATTCTGGGATCTTTCCTGTTTAGTGGTGAAGATGTCGATAAGAAGGTAATAGTCTTGTCCGGAGGAGAAAGAGCAAGGTTGGCAATGGCTTGTATGATGTTACGACCTATCAACCTGTTGGTACTGGATGAGCCTACCAATCACCTTGATATGCTTTCAAAAGACATGCTTAAAAGAGCAGTTCAGGAATATGAGGGAACCTTGATAGTAGTATCACATGACCGTGAATTTTTAAGAGGCTTAACCGATAAGACAATTGAATTCAGGGATCATAAATTACATACCTACCTGGGTGATGTTGACTATTTCCTCGAAAAGAGGAAATTGCAGGATATGCGGGCAGTTGAAATGAAGGAGGAGAAGAAGCCTGTAAAAGATGCATCAGGAAAAAGGACCTTTACCCCTGAAGATTGGGAAAAAAGGAAGGTGTTGACAAGGGAGGTACAAAATGCCGAAAAGAGAATTACAAAGCTGGAAAGTGATATTGAAAAGGCCGAATCAAAAATGGCTGAACCTGATTTTTTCGATAAGCCTGATCATCAAGACTTTATAGCGAAGTATCAATCTTTAAAAGCCGAACTTGATGAAGTAATGGAAGCCTGGGAAGAAGCAACCGTTGCGCTGGAAGAATTTGAATCATAAGATATGCTCCACCGTTTTATTGATAGTATCGAAAGATATGCCGACAAAGAACAAAGGTTTTTGCTGGCGGTAAGCGGTGGATTGGATAGTACCTTATTGGTGCATTTTGCCTTGGAAGCAGGTCTTGACATTGGAATAGGACATTGTAATTACCAATTAAGAGGCGCTGAGAGCGACGCAGAAGAGATTTTTGTAAAGAAATTAGCGCTTGGAGCCGGCGTGCCTTTCTATGCTGTTAAATTTGATACAAAAGAGTGGTTAAAAGAGCATAATCTCACCTTGCAAGAGGGAGCCCGTCAATTGAGATATAGCTGGCTGGAAGAAATTCTAGAGCATAACGGATTTGACCATATTCTGACTGCCCATCATGTAAACGATAGTTTAGAGACCTTTTTGTATAATTTTTCAAAAGGTACAGGGCTAAAGGGATTGACAGGTATTCCACCCCAAAATGGCAAAATTGTCAGACCTATGTTGGCCTATTCCAGGCCTGAATTGAAGCAATATGCCAGGGATAACGGAATAGATTATTGCCTTGATTCTTCCAACGAAAAGGATGATTACGCAAGAAATAAGATTCGCCATCATATTGTACCTATTTTAAAGGAAATAAATCCTTCTTTGGAGGAAACCTTTAAAAGTACCCTTTCAAACTTACAAAGAGCTTCTGCTTTTATCGATACCCATATCAGAAAGTTATACGAGGAAACTGTTCATCAGGAAGGCACTATCCTTTATTTTTCAAAAGCTAAACTTCAACACCATCCCAATTTGAGTTTTTTCCTTTTCGAAACCTTACAATCGTATGGTTTTAATGGGGCAGTAATCAAAGATATGATTGAAAAGGGCAATCAACCC
>JAGQWW010000360.1 GCA_020436955.1 Saprospiraceae bacterium
CCATCTTCAAATGAACCAAGTCCCGGTTGGCGAATTTACTTAATAGCCAATAGCCAATAGCCAATAGCCAATAGCCAATAGCCAATAGCCAATAGCCAATAGCCAATAGTATGCCCCCACCAATAACGCAAACATCAGAAAAGACTAGCTGGAAGGACAACTTTCAGGCGCTGAAATATCTACCCCGTTTTTTTAGGTTGGTTTGGAAAACGCATCCCGGTCTTTTTTTGACCAATATGTTGTTGCGCCTTTTTAACTCTGTTTTGCCGGTTTTGATGTTGTGGGTTGGTAAGTTATTGATCGATGAGGTCATTGCTCAAATCAATGCTGACGAAAAGATTTATTCCCAAATATGGGTGTATTTGGGACTGGAGTTTGGCTTGGCTCTTTTTTCTAACCTTTCCAATAGGATGATTGGACTTACGGAAGGCCTATTGGGCGATTTGTATGCCAATGCTTCTTCCATAGAATTGATAAAAAAGTCTGCACAGGTCCAGTTGTCTCAATTGGAAGACCCTGATTTTTATGATAAATTGGAAAGGGCAAGACGGCAAACCGTCAACCGGGTAAGCTTAATGTCAAATGTACTTGGACAGGCGCAGGATATCATTACCGTTGGTTCACTGGTGACCGGTTTAATCGTTTTTGAACCATGGTTGGTTTTGCTCTTGCTGATATCAATTATCCCTTCTTTTATCAATGAAATTAAGTTTAGTCGTACCAGTTATTCCCTGGCGCGTAGCTGGACTCCGGAACGTAGGGAGCTGGATTACCTTCGATTTATCGGGGCTAGCGATGTAACGGCTAAGGAGGTCAAGCTATTTGGTTTGTCCGATTTCATTGCTAAACGATTTGAAAAATTGGCCGACCGATATTATATCGCTAACCGCAATTTAGCAGTAAGGCGAACACTTTGGGGTAGTCTTTTCAATATTCTTGGCGATATGGCTTACTATGGTGCCTATGTTTTGATTATCATCAGAACAGTGGGCGGTATTTTGACAGTGGGTGATATGACTTTCCTATCAGGTTCATTCAACAGGTTGCGGAATCAATTGCAAGCTATTTTTACCAGATTTTCACGCATTACTGAAAGTGCTTTGTACCTGCAGGATTATTTTGATTTTATAGATTTCAAATTTGAAGAAGACGTCAATAGAGTATATCTGCCCTTGCCGGAAAAAATCGAGCATGGATTTGAGTTTAAAAAGGTGAGTTTTAGGTACCCTGAATCCAAGCAATTTGTCCTCAAGGATGTTAGCTTCTTTTTAAAAAAAGGTGAAAAACTGGCCCTGGTGGGAGAAAACGGTGCCGGGAAAACAACCTTGATAAAACTTCTGCTGGGTATGTATGCTCCTACAGAAGGCGAAATACTATTGGATGGGAAAAACATCCAGGATTTTGAACCGGGTGCATATCAACAGAAGTTTGGAGCCATCTTCCAGGACTATGTCCGGTATAGTTTTACGGCTGGAGAGAATATTGGAGTAGGAAAGGTAGAACAGATGGAGGAAGAAAAAACCATTCAGTCTGATGCAGAAAAATCAATGGCAGATGAAGTGGTAAAATCTTTACCGGATGGATATCGCCAACAATTGGGAAAAAGATTCAGCCAGGGATTGGACCTTTCCGGTGGCCAATGGCAAAAAATAGCATTGGCTCGTGCTTATATGAAAGATGCCGAGGTCATCATCCTGGATGAACCGACCGCAGCGTTGGATGCTCGCGCCGAATATGAAGCATTTGAACGTTTTATCGGACTTACCCAAAACAAAACCTCAGTCATTATTAGTCACCGATTTAGTACGGTGCGGATGGCTGATCGTATTTTGGTATTGAAACACGGAACAGTCCTGGAACTGGGTACTCATGAAGAATTGTTGGCAAACAATGGATTGTATGCTGAGTTATTTAATTTACAAGCACAAGGCTATCAATAAAATTAAAGTATGGATATTTTAACCAGACAATTGATTTACGGCTGTATGCACCTGGGTGGGAGTTGAAATACTGATCCCATTTCTACCGCAACAAAGGAAAAAGCATTTACAGCTTTGCATGCTGCTTTCGATGCAGGCTACAGATTTTTTGACCATGCAGATATTTATTGCCTTGGAAAATCTGAATCTGTGTTTGGGGAATGGTTAAAGGAAAAACCATCCATCCGAGAAGAGATTATTATTCAAACAAAGGCCGGGATTGAATTGGGGAAAGGATACAAGGGTAGTAATCGTTATAATTTTGACCCTGCCTACTTGCATCAGCAATTGGAGAAAAGTATGGCAAGACTCGGTGTTGATGTCATTGATGTTTTCCTGTTGCATCGACCTGATCCCTTGTGGGATCCGGCGGCTGTAGCGACCACTTTTCATGAAATGCATAGTAGAGGACTTGTTCAGCATTTTGGCGTAAGCAATATGAATGTAAATCAAATCAGGCTTTTACAACAACACCTTGAATTGCCTCTAATCACCAATCAAATCCAATTGAGCCTTGGTCATAGTGGTATTTTAAATGAAGGCGTAGACCTGAATAGTGACAAATACCAATCTACCGGCATGACTGGACTTTTGGAATACGCCCAAACCAACCAAATGGCCTTGCAACTCTGGAGTCCCCTGGATAAAGGGAGATTTGCCATTCAGGACCAGATAAAAAATCCGGAAGACAAGGATGTAGAAAATATGCTCAACAGCCTCGCAGAAAAATACAACTGCACAATAGAAACTATACAGATTGCCTGGACCCTTAAGATACCCGGCATCATCCAACCAGTCATCGGAACCACTCATCCGGGTAGAATCAAAGCCTGTGCCCAAGCTAAAAGCCTGGAACTCACCCGCGAAGAATGGTATGACCTATGGATAGCGGCGAGAGGAGGGGTAAATTGAGAACATGAATTAAGAATACATGATTACATGATTGAAGAATACATGGATTAATGATTTCTTCTTTTTTGTAATTTCCTTAACTCAAGTACTCAAAAATCTTGAAACTCCTTTCATAATTTACTTTGAATTAAAGTTTGTGCGTTGGCAAAATACACCAAACTTACCTGCGAAGAAAGGTATTTTTTGTAGTCTACATTGAATGGAGGGGTAAATTGAGAACATGAATTAAGAATACATGATTACATGATTGAAGAATACATGAATTGGAATTACTCTAAAAAGTAGACAGTAAAAGCTAATCTTTGGGTTAAGAATTTAATTTATAAAACATTTGTAATGGAGATAAATAACCAATTGCACTATGCTTTCTTTGGGTATTATACCATCGTTCAATGTAATTGAAAATTTCGAATTTAGCTTCTTCTAAATTTTTAAAGGTTTTATCCTTAATAAATTCGATTTTTAGCGTTTTAAAAAAGCTTTCAGCGACTGCGTTATCCCAACAATTTCCTTTTCTACTCATACTTTGAGTAAT
>JAGQWW010000361.1 GCA_020436955.1 Saprospiraceae bacterium
CTATGACTTTGTGAGAGGAGAACCCAGAGGAAAAATCAAGAAAAATGAAAACCAATTCAGAAAGAGTGACCCTGTCACCAAGATTCAGGAATTGGTTACCGGCATCAGTGGTGGTGCTGAATTTGTTAAAGATGTAGAAATAGCGGATGATGCACCTTTAAAAATAGTGGGAGACTGTATCGACTGTAAATTGTGTGTACAAGTCTGCCCTACCGGTATCGATATCAGAAACGGTACACAATTGGAATGTGTGAATTGTACCGCATGTATCGATGCATGTGATGGTGTAATGGATAAGGTAGGATTGCCTAAAGGTTTGATCCGCTATGACTCCATGAAAGGTATAAAATCCGGTGATCGGAAACTTATCAATCCTCGTTCCATCGCTTACTCTGCAGTGCTACTTGTTTTGTTGGGAGTTCAGGTTTTCCTATTCTCCAGTAGAACGGAAGTAGAAGCCTTGATTTTCAGAACACCGGGTACCTTGTATCAAAAAGTGGACGATGCAACCCTGTCCAACATGTACAACTACCAGGTCACTAACAAGACCAAGGAAGATATGCCAATCGAGTTCAGATTAATCACGGAAGGCGGTAATCTAAAAATGATTGGAACCCAGGATCTAGTGGCCAAACCTGATGTTGCAGAGCAAGGTGTTATATTGATTGAAATGGACAAGGACCATTTGGAAAGTAGAAAAACAACATTGAATATAGAGGTTTGGTCAGGCGATAAAATGATCGAACTTATCAAAACGAACTTTTACGGTCCGGTGAAATAATCCGGACCCGTTTTTTGGCTTACTTAAACACAACTCATCATGAAACTTAATTGGGGAACCGGTATTGGTATCTTTTATACGCTATTTGCCCTGACCATGGTTTTCTTTGTTATCAAGTCTACTACGTATGACAATAGCCTGGTGGTAGATGACTATTATGAAAAAGACCTCAACTACCAGGAGCATTACAACAGACTGGAAAATTCACAGTCGCTTACCGAAGATTTAAAGATTGAACTCAACGCAAAACTGGGACAGGTAAATTTTATGTTTCCGGAAGCAATGGGTGGTGTAAAAGGAGAAATCCTTTTCTACAATCCTACTACCAAACACAAAGACTTTACCGTTAACATCGCACCGAACGATCTCAACCGCATGGAGGTGCCTGTGAAGGACCTGAGCAATGGTCGATGGAAGATAAAGGTCAACTGGGAAGGTAACGGACTACCCTACTACAAGGAAACCGAAATCTACTTGTAAAACCCACCATTCATGCTTTGGTCAGCTTTCATCATGGGACTGTTGGGCAGTTTGCACTGTGCGGGGATGTGTGGACCGATTGCCCTTGCGATACCGGGTACGGAACAGACTCCCCTTGCCATGGGTATGCGTTCGCTCTCCTACAATCTGGGGCGAACGCTTACCTATTCGGCCATGGGACTGGTATTCGGTTTGCTGGGAGCATCAGTAAGATTGGCTGGATTTCAGAGCAGCCTTTCCTTGATTATGGGTGTCATGATGATAGCTATCGCTTTTTTTACCCTCGATTTTGAAAAGAAACTCCTTCAGATACCATTGCTCACCAGATTCTATGGCATGGTCCAGATTAGATTGGGTCGACTTTTAAAAATGAAAGGCGTACAAGGCGCTTTGGGTATTGGTATTTTAAATGGATTCCTGCCGTGTGGATTGGTATATGCCGCAGTATTTGGTGCTATCAGTACCGGAAATGCACTGCAAGGAGCTGCTTACATGGCTTTATTTGGTTTAGGGACTATTCCCTTGATGTTCTCCATCGCATTTGCCGGACAATGGATGCACGCCAGCCTAAGGGCAAAACTTCGTCAGATGGTGCCCTATTTTCTAACCATCGTAGGCATCTTACTCATCATGCGAGGACTCAATTTTGACCTTCCTTATGATTTCAGGTTTTGGCAGGAAGCAGCAGAAACTCCAATGTGCCATTAAAATCTCAAACATTTTCAAGCAAGATTAAAAGGGTTTAAATACATTTGGCTAGGTAAAGCCAAACCATCCCCTGCATGAAAAAAATCATACTTTACATACTCCTTGCCTTACTGCTTTTGCTTGCTGCTGCTTATGTTTTTTATCTGCAGCCCAGACTCCCAATTATCAACGGATACGTCTCAAAAGCTGCTTGTTCCTGCACTTATTTAGCTAACCGTGATTTGGCAACTATAGAAAAAGAGGACCTGTCTTTTTCTCCGGTTGATCAATCAACACCTGCCTTGCTGCCAGAAGAAAAAGCCGCTACTTCCAGCTTTTTTGGGATGGGGCATGCAAAAAGCGTGTACAAAGAAGGGTTTGGATGTATCCTGATACAAGGAAAAGACGATTACGGAATTTCTTATCCGGATTATCGACCCCAAGCAGATTCTTTTTCCTTTAGTTATGTCGATTATAATACTGTAAAAAACACCAAGGGGCTGAACCGTGAAAAACTGGACCAGGCCATTGAAGATCTTTTTAAACCTGAACTCGAAACCAGGACCGTCCTGGTGATTCATAAAGACACCCTGGTGGCTGAACGGTATGCACCAGGCATCGATGCCCAAACGCCACAACTAGGCTGGAGTATGGCAAAAAGCGTAACCAGCACCCTCATTGGTTTGATGGTAAAAAATGACATACTCACCTTGGAGAGTGACCACCTTTTCGAAGAGTGGGAAAATGATGAAAGGGCAAAAATAACCTTGCGGGATCTTTTACAAATGAACTCCGGATTGGAATGGGTGGAAGATTATGGATCTATTTCCGATGTAACAAAGATGTTGTACATGGAGGAAGACATTGTGGAATTTCTCCTAAGCAAGCCTGCTGAATTTGAACCCGGTACAGCATGGAAATATTCTTCCGGCACTACCAATTTATTGATGGGTCTTATCAGAAAAACGCTTGGGGACGATGAGGCCTATTGGTTATTGCCCCACACGGACCTGTTTGATAAAATCGGCATGGAAAACGCCCTCATCGAAACGGATGAATCGGGCAATTTTATAGGCTCCAGTTATTGTTATGCCACAGCCCGGGAATGGGCCAACTTTGGTCTTTTGCATCTACACGATGGCTATTGGGGAGCAGAACAAATCTTACCCGAGGGTTGGGTTGATTTTATAAGCCAGGAAGCACCAAATTCCAAAGGCACCTATGGTGGGCAATTTTGGTTGAATCTTTCCAAAGCGGATTATCCTTCATTGCCTGCTTCGCTTTATTATGCTGATGGATTCCAGGGACAACGAGTGATGATCTTTCCGGATGAAGACGTCATCATTGTGAGGTTAGGATTGAGCTCTGATTATAGCCTGGATACTCAATTTGCTGACATCCTTAAAGCGATGGGACACTAATTTCTTATTCAATCCCTTCTGTCAACCAATTGGCCAATGCCTGGCGATTACTTT
>JAGQWW010000362.1 GCA_020436955.1 Saprospiraceae bacterium
TTTTTAAGAAGGATGAGCAGGCTGATAAAAATGGGTGTATGTACGGCTAAGATTGCCATGTTGCATGAAGAAGAAGGATTTGATCCGGATGCAATTTTGGTTGGAACAGGTATGGGATGTTTGGAAGACACGGAAAAGTTCTTGAAAGACATTTACGAAAACGAAGAAGAAATTTCCTCTCCAACCCAATTTATGCAATCCACTCACAATACGGTAGCTTCACAGATTGCCATCATGTTGGGCTGTAAAAACTACAACTTCACCTACGTACATCGTGGATTCTCCTTTGAGTCGGCTTTGTTTGATGCAATGTTGCAATTTTCTGAAGGAGAGGGTAAAAAAATGAATATTCTGCTTGGTGCATTGGATGAGATAACAGAAACCTATCTGGATGTTACCAAAAAATTGAAATTTTGGAAGCCAAATGATGCCGGAGAAGGTTTGCAGCTAAGCGGAGCCTGGGATCATGTGCAAGCAGGAGAAGGAGCTGCTTTTTTTGTGCTTTCCAACGAAAAAAATAGCAGGACGCACGCTGAAATGAAAGGCGTAGAGATGATATACCGGCCAGATGATACAACATTCATCAGCGGAAGAATTGATGATTTCCTTCAGAGACATGGACTGACAAAAGCTGATTTGGATGTAGTTGTCCTTGGAAGAAACGGCAATCCTGCCATCGATAAGGAGTTTGATGCCTTACAAAATTCCTATTTCAAAGATATTCCTCAAGCCTCATTCAAACACCTATGCGGTGAATACAAAACGGCTTCCTCCTTTGCATTTTGGCTAGGTAGTCAAATCGTAAAAAGACAGGAAGTACCGGAAGTAGTAAAATTTTCTCCGTTTTCTGTCAACAAAATCAAGCACTTACTTATTTACAACAACTACAGCAACCTCAACCACTCATTAGTGCTTTTAAGTCATGTTGAATAAACCTGTGTTGATTGGAATGTTTTTTATGACATTCGTGGTGGTAGTAATCGGATGGTTTTATCCGGTTGCATGGTGGTGGTATGTGCTGGCTTTTGGGACTTTTTTTGGTAGCGTTATTTATGGGTCCTTCAATATCAATTCACAAGTTTTTGTGCCGGCTGTTTGTAATGTGCCTGTTTCCAAAAATGTATTGGCCCTCACCTTTGATGACGGACCTCAACCCGATGTGACCCCCAGGGTATTGGATATTTTAAAGGAAAAGAACATCAAGGCTACCTTTTTTTGCATAGGATACAAGCTGGAAAAAAACCAGGCAATAGCCAAAAGAGCAGCAGAGGAAGGGCATATCATTGGAAACCATTCCTACTCACATTCCTATTATTTTGATTTTTTCCCAAAAGGGATGGTCCGAAAGGAGCTTACCAAAACCAATGATCTCATAAAAAAGATAACAGGTAAATTTCCAAGGTTCTTTCGTCCACCCTATGGAGTGACCAATTTCTCAATAGCAGATGCGGTAAAAATGGAAGGTGAGACGGTAATAGGTTGGAATATCCGCTCCTTTGATACGGTTATAAAAGATCCACAACGTCTGCAAGAGCGAATATTAAGCAAATTAGCACCGGGCAGTATTCTTTTGCTCCACGATCACCAACCAGCTTTAATAGACTTTTTGCCCGGGTTACTAGCTGCGATTGAAGAACGCTCTTTTGAAATTGTACCTTTGGACCAGCTTATTGGAGAGCCGGCGTATTCCAATTAAAAAATCATGCTAACAGGAAGATTTACAATTTTGCGGGTGTTGACACTGCTGCCAGTGGTACTTTTTTTCTATTCCTGTTCCAATGCTTATCAAGATTTAATACCGGTTGAAGCACCAGCCCACTCCTTCCAGCCTGCTTACCCTTTCGACTTTTCCGTGAGTAATCCGGTTATTTATGATTTAGCAATCAAGACAAAGAAGCAATATTTCAGTGGCTTGTTTATTTTAAAAAATGAAGGTCCACAACAATTCCGTCTGGCTATGACCTCCAAGCTTGGCAACAAGCTTTTTGATATGACCTTTGATAATGGACAATTCACCGTGCATCAAATTATAGAACCTATGAATAAAAAGGTCCTTATCAATATGATGCAGTCGCTTTTTACCTTGATGTTAGAAAAGAAAGATTTACCTGACCATACTTCTTATTTTAAAAATCAAAATATGAATAAGGTTTATCGGTGGAAAGAAAAGGGTGATTGGAAAACCGTGATGGAAGATGAGGAAGGGAAGGTGATGGCTTATCATTCAGGAAACAAAAAAAAGCCCGCAGTAACGATAGATTTTAAAGGGTACAAAAATGGTCATCCGGCTCAAATAGAGTTGGTAAATTCCAAATGGGTACGTTTTGAAATGCTATTTTCGCAGCTGGATCAAAAGTAAAAACCGGAGAAAAAATCCTTGTTTATGCTAAAGGATAACTTTTACAAGGCGGAAAGCATTGAAAAAAAGGCAGACAGAAAATACAACCGGCTCATTCATCTGGATATCGACCATCCTATTTTTGGTGGTCATTTTCCTGAAATGAAAGTTGTGCCGGGTGTTACAATGGTGCAAATGGTCAAGGAAACCTGCGAAGAAATTCTAGGTCAACCATTGAGGATGAAGGAGAGTAAAATGATCAAATTTTTGACCATGATTCGTCCGGAGGAAAATGCTTCCATTGACATAGAGTTAAACTTTGGGAATGATGCTGCACCCTGGGAAGTTTCAGGGCAATTGAGTGCCGGTGAAACTGTATTTTTTAAAATAAAGGGAACTTTTCATGCAGCAAGCTGATCTACATAATGCTTTTGAAAAATGGAAAACCTGCCTCATTGTTCCTACTTACAACAATGACGGTACCCTTGGGCAGTTGCTTGAAGCCATACAGGAATTGACCGATAAGGTTATTGTTGTAAATGATGGTTCTTCAGATAGTACTGCAGAAATTTTACATCCCTTTGAAAACAAATTTACCATCTGTCATCATAAGGTGAATAAAGGGAAAGGGCATGCGCTCAAAACCGGATTTATCAAGGCGTTGGAGATGGGGTTTGAAAGAGCTATTACCATAGATTCAGACGGACAGCACAAACTTTCTGATTTACCGGTTTTTTTCGAAAACCTTGCATTGCATCCTGATGCGATGTTGGTCGGTTCACGTAACATGGAACAGGAAAACGTACCCGGTACCAGCAGCTTTGGCCATAAGTTTTCCAATTTTTGGTACAAGGTAATGACCGGTAACGAGCTGCCTGATACACAATCAGGGTATCGTTTGTACCCGCTAGCTCCTTTAAAAGATAAAAAGTTATACACCACCAAGTACGAACTGGAAATGGAACTCATCGTACGTATGCAATGGTGGGGTGTTGAGGTTATTCCAGTGCCTATTGATGTGTATTATCCTCCAGATGACGAGAGGGTTACCCATTTTAGAAAGATTCCTGATTTCTCGCG
>JAGQWW010000363.1 GCA_020436955.1 Saprospiraceae bacterium
GTGTTGAAAGTCTTCCAAAGGCATTTTTACTAGTGGCTTTGGTAGCGGCAGGTGTCTCTACCTTGTACTCAAGACTATTAGGTCGTTTTTCCCTTTTAAAAATATTCTTGGGTATCCAGTATTTTTCCATCGCATCCCTTCTGTTTTTCGGGGTCTTATTGCGTCTGAATTTCCTGGAAGGTTGGATCCTCTACCTTTTTTACATCTGGATGGCCATCTTCGGAATCCTTTCTGCTTCCCAGTTTTGGATAATGGCCAATATCGTTTTCAATTCCAGAGAAGCGAAGCGACTTTTTGGGTTTATAGGGTCGGGTGCGATTGCCGGTGGAATATTTGGAGGATACCTTACCTCCATCCTGGCTGAATCAATCGGAAGTGAGAATCTGCTTTTTGTAGCCGGATTTTTATTGAGTATCTGTATTCCGCTTACCAGCTACACCTGGAAAAGATTTGTCAATAAGGTCCAAACGGATTATCAGCAAAAGAAGCGTCTGACGGGTTTTACCAAGCACCCGTTTTACCTGATAAGACATTCCAGACACTTAACCTTGATGGCCGGTATTATCGGTATCAGTGTCATTGTGGCAAAATTGGTGGAATACCAGTTTTCTGCTATCGCTTCCGAAAAGATAGTAGACCCTGATGACCTTACTGCCTTTTTTGGATTTTGGTATTCCAACTTCAACCTGATTTCGCTGCTTATTCAATTATTCCTCACCAGAAGAATAATTGAATGGTTGGGGGTAGGAAAATCTCTTTTTGTATTACCTGGAGCAATAGGTGCTGGTGCCTTGCTGATTTTGTTTTTTCCTGAACTTTGGGCTGCGGTTTTCATTCGGATGAGCGATGGTAGTTTGAAACAATCCATCAACAAGGCAGCCATTGAATTGCTAGCATTACCCATTCCGGTAGAAATAAAAAACCAGACCAAGACCTTTATAGATGTTTTCATTGACAGCGCTGCCACGGGAATTAGTGGTATCATCTTGATATTTGTTATTTCCGGTCTTGATTTGCCACTATTCTGGGTTGCCCTTATCAATCTGTTGATGATTGCGGTTTGGGTGTATTTTGCTTTTAAAATTCAAAACGAATACATCAACTCTTTTAAGCTGAGATTGGGTTGGAAAAAGAAGGAGCAGAATTTCTTTTTAAAAAATAAAAAGGAAGACCTGGAGAAAGTCGCTTTGTTGCTTCAATCTGGAACAGACCAGGAAATCCTGACCATTTTGGAGCAATTGAAAGCCTTTCCCAATAAAAAATTACTCAACCCCACCCTTCAGTGCCTGGAACACCCTAACTCAGTAATCCGGGCCAATACGATCAAAACGCTGTACTTCTTTAAGAATCCTGCTATAGTTGATAAAATAAAAAAAATGACTGCTGATCCGGCTCAGCGAGTCAAAATTGAAGCCTTTGATTACCTGATGCTTCACCATTCCGGAAATTTGGGCAATTTGATGGAAGATTACTGGCACAATGGAAATATCAGAGTACGAGGGGCTGCGTTGGTCAGTATGGCCCGTGAAAGTAGAAACAACCTGCACCTGCAGAAAATATTTGACATCCATCATAAAATCCAGGTGACGATTGACAAAATCGGTGAAATTGAAAATATCGCTGACAGGAAATTTAAAACCATTTCAGCTATAAAAGCCATTGGTTATTGCCAGGCAGAGGAGCACTATGACTTCCTCGAAGGACAATTGAAAAGCTCGGAAAGGGAGATAAAAAAAGCCGCGATTTTATCAGCTGGAAATACCTTGCATCCAAGGTTTTTGCCGCACCTTTTTCACATTATGGATGAAAAAGAATGCATCGATACCGCCGTTATTGCTATTTCCCTGTATGGTCCGGGTGTGATTGACACCCTTAAGCAATACCTTGAAAATGATAAATTCAAGGCCAAGCACCAATTTAGGATACCCCAAATCGTATCGCAAATTGGCCACCAAAACAGCGTTGAATTTTTATTGGAACTCTTTGTCACTTCCGATTCAAAAATGCGCCTTGCTATACGTAAAGCATTGAATCGTCTGACAAGGGAATAGCCTTATTTGAATTTTCACACCAAGGCAGTGTTGAATTATATTCATGAAGAAGCGAAATATTACCAATACCTATTGGGAGTTATCATTTACAGCACCGGTGAGGACTCAAAATATCCTGAAAACTTCAAAAATGACCTGGGCGAACTTCAAAAATTACTGGAAAACCGTCTGGATGAAAACCTGGAGCGAATTTTCAGACTACTGGGGTTGCGTTATGTGCCGGATGAAATCCTTTCCTTGTACAAAAGTCTTCAAAGTGGTAAAAAGGACCTCAGAAATAATGCCCTTGAATATTTAGAAAACATTCTCGAAACGCCACTAAAGAAAATCCTCATACCCATTATTGAATCTTCCATGTTGGAAAATATCTCTGAAGAATGGGTGGAGCGACGAGTTTTGGATGTTCCCAACCTGAAGGATTGCCTTATAAAATTGAATGAAAGCCGGGATGTAGAAATTGCGGCTTTGAGTCAAAAGACCTTAAAGGCATTTCCCAAGAAATAAATTCTAATTTTATTTCATTATCATCTTATCAATCCGACCCGCCAAAGCATTGTGATCGGAATTGGAGTTTTTCTTCAGCACATTAGACATCAATGTCACCATGTATTGAATGGAATCTCCATGCTCCACGATGGCTACTGAGTTCATATAATTGTCAACATTGCCCGCGTATTTCATACAATTATAGCCCGGCTCAGGTTTACATTTGTATAAACTCCCGGATTTGAAATAAACGGCAGCATCTTTTAAAGATGCATTTGCGGCGTAACGAATACGTCTGTCGGTCATATACATCAATCGCTTCATCTCGAGGCTGGTCTCCTCATCGATGACTTCCCCTTTTTCCATTTTAATCAAAAATTTCATCAATCCTCTTGGACTTCCGACGCTACCTCCTTTCGGTGGCACGATAGCAGTAGCACCTCGGGTGAACATGGTGCCGAGACGCCATTCATCTTCCTCAATACCAAGGGCTCGAAGGGGTTCATTGACGACTGAGTGAGAAATTTCGGCTAACTCAGCCTTCTTCGTATTTTTAAAATAATCGTTGGCTTCCTCTTCCGTGAGGTCAGGATAATGTTGTCCAAAAACACGCATAAGGATGGCTTCGCGCCAAACCACACTGGCTGCACCGTTGTTGCTTACCGATAGCATATGGTCCACCCATTCGTAGAGCGTAAAGGTATCTCGCTCTTGCACCTGCCTTTTTACCAATTTTTTGGTTGTCGTATCAAAAAAGGGGACCGTGTGTTCGTCATAAACTGCAAATGGCCCACCACGTACTACTTTCTTTTTCATCAACTCCCTTCTTTTTTCAAAAGAATTGAGATACAGATTTTCCAATTCACAGAAAA
>JAGQWW010000364.1 GCA_020436955.1 Saprospiraceae bacterium
GGTATCTCCAGGTCACCCATAAATCGTGGAATGGCCATGACGGCATAGGTATTAAAGATGTTGCTTCCCATCACATTGCCTACCGCCATCGAAGTTTTTCCTTTCCTTGCGGCCGATACACTCACTACCAGTTCAGGTAATGATGTACCTAAAGACACCATACTGAGTGCAATAATTTCTGAAGGAATACCTACAATGCTTGATAATTTTGAAATGGAAAGGATAGTGTAATCTGCTCCCAGGTATACAAAAAGACCCCCGACTACCACCATCGCATAGGTTCGCCAGGTGGTTTTGGGCCTGCTATCTTCGCTCGTTTTTCCTGCTTTCATCGAATTGACCAGGAAGATGCCCAAACCTATCATCAATAAGGCTGCTTCCAGGTAGGACAGGTTGCCGTCGCCTAGGCAAAACATCAATAAAAAGGCAGAACAAACCAAAAGCGGCATGTCAATCTCCATGATCATCTGGCCTTCCATTCGAATGCCTCCCTTGACCAACACCGCAACCACTCCCAGTATGAGCAATATATTGGTAATGTTGCTACCCACCACGTTTCCTACTACAATCGAAGACTCGCCTGCATACACGGAAGCGATGGAAGTGGCCAATTCAGGGAGGGAAGTACCAAAGGCAATGATGGTCACACCGATGATGTAAGGACTAATACCAAAGGACAAGCCAATTAATTCGGCAGCATCAATAAACCAGTCTGATGCTTTGAGCAAAACAGCTAAACTGACAATAAAAAGTCCCAGGTACATCAAAAATTCCATAATAGCATTTTAGGGCATTGATGCTGCTAATGTATGGGAAATTTGACAGGATTTTAACCCTATTCGACAGGATCCTTGGAACTGACAGATAAAACCAAGACAAGATTCAACCCATGGATTTCTTCATGGGTTGAACTGTCTTTCCGGTCTACCGACTCCACAAATCACTTTCCCAGCTAAAAATAGAAGCATCAATCTGCTCAGCTTCACTCAACAAATCTACACCAGACAAGTAATCTTGTAAACGGCGGTCATGCAAGTTGTCTTCCTTGTAAACATATCCTTCAAATTGCCGCCTTTCCAGATATTGTTCCCAACTTAATTGGTCGGCCTGGTTGTGTGGATTCATCACGGTATATCGAGCTAAAAACGAGCGGGCGCTAGGAACGTGCACCCAAAACATAGGCGTTTCATACAGGAAATTGCCCCATTCGTCCACCTCATTTTTTAAAGGAGCAATACCCATTATGCGGACTTTTAGCGTGGAAGATTGGGAGTCGAAATACCAGATTTCGGCAATCCTATACCGATGCACATCTTCATAATTCAATCGATTTTCAATCGGAATCCATTCTTCTGTGCCATCAGGTTGTATTACGCGCACAGTATCTAGAGTGGCAAACGTTCGTTGCAGCGTTTCGCTATCCAATGGATGATCAAACATCTCAGCACCGGGAGCATAGGCCTGCACCTCACCATTGGTAATACCTTCTTCTAAAATTTGAATGAGGGGTTGGGCCGGGTACCGGAATGGTAAATTTATTTTCTGCCGCGTGTCGATGATGCGGTATACTTTCTTTTCCCAAAAGACATCTCTTTCATCCAGGGCAGGGTAGGAGAGGACTTTTTTTTCTTTAAAATGTTTTTTTGGAGTGATGTCAAAACTCGCTTGTGCGCTTAACTGGCCCATCCAGGCCAGCAAGCAAATACTTAATACGATTCGCATATCTATGGTTTTTTGATTTTTTAAAAAAGGGAAATACCCCGAGGGTATTCCCCTCGAATAGCCTAAGTAAAAGCTATGCTACGAACTTGTTTTACCGAATTTGAAAGATCATAGGAC
Organism: Saprospiraceae bacterium; assembly: GCA_020436955.1. GTDB lineage: Bacteria > Bacteroidota > Bacteroidia > Chitinophagales > Saprospiraceae > JAGQWW01. The sequence goes on from JAGQWW010000364.1 coordinate 1,840, forward strand.
TCAGCTCCCGGGTGACCGATTCTCCCGGGCATTTGGCCCTGATGTTATTGAAGTAATAGGTGTCTCCGTAGGTGGCCGCCTTGACCATCCTGTCTGCACTTTCTCCAAATCGCCCTCCGTTGTTGGAGACCACACTGGCATCTCCTGCCTTACTAATGCGAGCCACATCGAAAGTGGTGATATTGCACTTGGCCTCGAAATGGAAATCTTTCAGTCTGGGAATAATCCCCGGCTGAACCTTCATCTCACCGGGGCTCATATTTCCCTGGGTCTTTCCACCCAGTTCAGCCACCGGATCGGGTATCCTTTTTACCCGGTAGGTGAAACGGTTTTCATCCTGGCCATCGCTTACTTTTATTACTGCTTCTCCTACCTGCACCGGAGTCGCCAGATAGGCATTACTACCGGTCTTTTCCAGGTTTACATTGCTCCCGCTTACCTGAATCTTATGGCTGGGTATACCCGCTGCAGACACTTCGATTGGATTGGGAATACCCAGATACAAGACATTCATTTTGGTAGCAGCCACCGTTACTGATTTTTGACCCACCTGGTAAGAAAAAGGCTTTTTAAAGGTTTGAATTTCTCCCGTTAGGGGATTTTCAAGCTCGATTTCAACCATATGCTCTTGTTGGCCAGATCCGCTTACCTGCCTGGTAAACCGTGCGCTACCATTTTCTACAGGGATATTTTTGCCATCCACTTTCACCCGAATATTTTCAGCAGCACTGTTGTAAGAAGCCAGGAATATGCTGCCTTCGTACACTTCACCTTGCGTGAGGTAATTTTTACTGGCCACCACTACCGGTTCATAGGCATCGACCTTATCCTGCACATTCATTTTTTCAAAATAGAAATTCAACAAGGCTGTTTCTGCTGTTTGAATATCCGTTTTGTACTTGGTAAGCAAGGGCAGGGCAGCGGCAACCGGTAGTTGGCGAAAAGTCTCCAGCGCCCAGTCTTCTCCATTGTTAAAATCATGGGACAAGGCAGGCATCCTTGGCTCCATCATGCTACGGTCCTCTTCATTTTCCAATAGTGCCAACAATTTTTCCCTTGTACCCAGAAAGGCATCCCAAATAGCTGTTCCTTTATTTTCATTGATGAAAAAATTGGTAGGAATGTCCTTGTTACGGATATCGACCGGCACTCCATCTTTTTGTTCTCCTGTAGCGGTCAGGAATTCTTTTTCTATGCCGTCCAGTGTCTGGTAATATTGTCGGGTGATTTCCTGCACCTGTTCCACCTTGTTTTTAAAAGGTGTTAATTGCGGATAAGCGTCCGCATGTTGGTAGATAGCTGCTACCATGCGTTGATTGGTATTGCCGGCCAGGTTTGCACTATAAGCCAGACTTTCGTCCATTTTTAAAAAGGCCTGCAATACTTCAGCAGATACATTTAAAGCTAGTAGGGCAGTGAGCACCAGGTACATGAGGTTGATCATCAACTGCCTCGGGTCCTTAGGAATTGACATGGGTTGAAATTTTAGTTTAGGAAAAAAGTTTACCGGCTTTCACAGTGGCAATTGACCGCTGTAAAGCGAAAAAAACAACAGAGGAATAC
>JAGQWW010000365.1 GCA_020436955.1 Saprospiraceae bacterium
TTATTTTGGTTCATTGTTGTCTCAACCGGGCACAGTTGAATTGTCTCAGGCGGATTATTTTGTCAATGTATATAAATACAGAAAAGCAAATCAGGAAATTGAAATATTACGACGAAGAGCAAGAACCAGTGAACTTATCAATTTAATGAAGAGGTTCTTAGGGGAAGATAGGTGCAAACGCTTGACAGATTATTATGAGAAAAAGAACGGTATAAAGATACAGGACCTTCAGATAGCACCTCCTGAATTGGTCAATTTTGTAGAAACCAATCTGGCAGGATCACTAGGCGCTGCTTCCGCAAAAGTTATTATCAATTCTATCGCCAAAGAAGATCCCATCAGCCTTGAAGAGATGTTTAGGGTGCTGGAACAGACGCAGGAAGTCATTCGCTATAGCAAAGAACTGGAGCTGAAATCGGCAGAACTGGAAGCAGCAACTCTAAAATTGCAGATCGCGAATGCAAAACTGAAAGAGCTGGACCAATTAAAGGCAGAATTTATAACAACGGTAACACATGAGTTGCGCACACCAATCACTTCTATAAAAGCGCTGGCTAAAATATTGCATGAAAATCCGGATTTGACCACCTTAAAAAGGGGCGAATACCTGGACATCATTGTGACAGAAAGTGAACGTTTATCACGTTTGGTCAATCAGGTTCTTGATCTTGAAAAGATTCAGGCCAGTACTGAAAATGATGTGGTTTTTGAAGAAATAGCCTTTTCAGAACTGGTTCGAAAAGCATTTTTTAACCTAAAGCAATTGATGACTGATAGAAACATCAGACCCGGTTGCAGGATTATGGATGCAGGAATACGGGTGAATGGCAATTATGACCAGCTGACCCAGGTAGTAGTCAATTTGATTTCCAATGCGATTAAATTTTGCCCTCCTCAAAATGGTGAAATTGAATTGACTTTGAAAGCTAAGGGAAATACCTGTGAGTTGAGTGTATTTGATAATGGGAAAGGAATTCCTGAATCCCAGTTGGAAAAAATCTTTGAAAAATTCACTCAGGTAAGCAATCAGGAAACCGGCAAACCATCGGGTAGTGGGCTGGGACTCTTTATTACCAAAAGGATAATTGAAAACCATAATGGTAGTATTGCCGTGAAAAGTAAAGAGGGGCAAGGGACTACCTTTATTATTTCGCTTCCCATTACTAAAAAAACAGCTTTATCCTGACCACTAACAAATGATTCTCTTTATTTTTAACCTGAACAACCTAAGCAAATTATGAGAGACAAATCTGATACTACTGTTTTGATTGTGGACGATGAACCGAATATCGTCATAGCTATTGAATTTTTGATGGAAAAAGAAGGTTTCAATGTATTAAAAGCACATGATGGTCTGGAAGCGCTCAAAGTTTTGGAAAAGCAGGTGCCCGACATCGTATTACTGGATGTTATGATGCCCGAAATGGATGGTTTTGAAGTGGCTAAAACCATTCGTGAAAGCCCTGAGTTGGATAACGTGCAAATCATTTTTCTAACAGCAAAAGGCACCAGAGAAGATAAAATGAAAGGATATGCACATGGAGGTGAAATTTACCTCACCAAGCCTTTTGATAATGATGACTTAGTTGCGACCGTTAATGAAGTGGCAGGGTTTGGATAAACGAATCACTTTTTTTACCTTTATCCATGTAGATATATAAATAATTATATGTTTTAAAAAATATACATTATGACGCTTAGAATAAGAACCCTTGCCGAATACAAAAAGCACTATAAAAGAAGTGTAAAAAACCCGGAAGGTTTCTGGGAAGAACAAGCAATGACCTTTTTTTGGCGCAAGCCTTGGAAAAAGGTATTGGATTGGAATTTTAGGGACCCGGATGTAAAATGGTTCGTAGGTGGAAAATTGAATATTACTGAAAATTGTCTTGACAGGCATTTGGCCAGTAAGGGAGACCAGGTTGCGCTTATATGGGAGCCCAATGATCCAAATGGTGAAACCAAAAAGTTTACTTACCGCCAACTATATGAAGAAGTAAATAAGGTTGCAAACGCCCTAAAAGCCAATAATATTAAAAAAGGAGATCGGGTGGTATTCTATATGCCAATGGTACCGGAGTTGGCAATCGGTGTATTGGCCTGTGCTCGAATCGGAGCAGTACATTCTGTTGTTTTCGCAGGATTTTCTGCTTCTGCTTTAGCGGATAGGGTAAAGGATGCGGAAGCCAAAATGATCATCTGTTCGGATTACAATGCAAGAGGTTCCAAGAACATTCCTGTTAAAAAAGTTGTGGACGATGCAATGGCCATGGGATGCGATTCTGTAGAAACCGTTTTGGTGCATCAAAATACAGGGGAGGACATCCAATGGAATGCAAGGACAGATAAATGGTGGCATGACGAGATCAAAGGAAGACGTACTACTTGCAAAGCAACAGTGATGGATGCTGAGGATATGCTCTTTATCCTATACACTTCGGGCTCAACCGGTAAGCCTAAAGGCGTTGTCCATACTTGTGGTGGCTACATGGTGTACACGACTTATTCTTTTAAAAATGTATTCCAATATGATGAAGGCGATGTATACTGGTGTACCGCTGATATAGGATGGATTACCGGACATAGTTATATCGTATACGGTCCTTTATTAGCCGGAGCAACAACTGTTATGTTCGAAGGAGTGCCTACTTACCCGGATCCGGGAAGGTTCTGGCAGATTTGTGAAAAATTAAAGGTCAATCAATTTTATACCGCACCTACTGCAATCCGCGCCTTGATGGCTGCAGGCGATGAATGGCCCGGAAATTATGATTTGAGCTCGCTTAAAGTCTTAGGTTCTGTAGGTGAGCCTATCAATGCAGAAGCCTGGCATTGGTACGATGAAAAAATCGGTAAAAAGAATTGTCCAATCGTAGATACCTGGTGGCAAACCGAAACCGGCGGTATCCTGATTTCTCCAATAGCCGGTATAACCCCAACAAAACCAACTTTCGCAACATTGCCGCTACCGGGTGTACAACCTTGTTTGGTGGATAAAGAAGGCAATGAAATTGAAGAAAATGGGGTAGAAGGATTGCTTTGCATCAAGTTCCCATGGCCTTCGATCTTACGAACAACCTATGGTGACCATGAGCGTTGCAGACAAACCTATTTCTCTTCTTTTGAAGACAAATATTTTACCGGTGATGGTGCCAGACGAGATGAAGACGGATATTATCGAATCATCGGTAGGGTAGATGATGTAATCAATGTTTCAGGCCATAGAATTGGTACTGCAGAAGTGGAAAATGCCATCAACCAACATGAAAATGTAATTGAATCTGCCGTAGTAGGCTATCCACATGACATCAAAGGCCAAGGTATCTATGCTTACATTATCACGGGCCAACATGTAGATAATGTAGATTCCTTTAGAAAGGAAATACTTGCTGTTGTTAC
>JAGQWW010000366.1 GCA_020436955.1 Saprospiraceae bacterium
CCATGTGCATACCCTTCAGCATTATCGAAGAAGTTTACACCATGATCATAGGCCGTTGCCATCAATCTTTCTGCTACATCATCAGAAATTTGCTTGCCAAAGGTCAACCAACTTCCCAGTGAAAGTGCACCAACCTGTAATCCTGATTTTCCGAGCCTCCTGTAATCCATATGATTCTATTTTGAAGTTTTTCTAAGGTTTCTTTTACTTTGGGGAAGATAGGGAAATTTTCATTTTCTCCATCCCACTTCCTTGAACCAAACCTGTGACACATTGTTGAGACGAAAACCTTTTTATGCAGAAACAATATGACTACATCATTGCCGGTATGGGTGGTTCCGGATTGGGACTCGCGTGGCAATTGGCTCACCATCCGGTATTGTCTAAAAAGAAGGTTTTATTGATCGATAAAGGTCCAAAGAACCAAAATGACCGTACCTGGTGTTTTTGGGAAAAAGGGGAAGGTCCCTTTGAGGATATTGTTTTTAAAAAATGGAACGAAGTAAATTTTCGGGGCAATGATTTTGATGGCAGGCTAAAAATGGCTCCTTATCAATATAAAATGATTCGGGGCATCGACTTTTACAATCAGGTCTTAAGTTTTATCCAAAAGTTTTCCAATTTCGAAATCCGCTATGAGTTAGTGCAGTCTTTTAAAGACGGTCCTCAATCTGCGGCTGTTATTACTGAAAACAATATCTACTATGCAGATTATGTTTTCAGCAGTGTTATGCCGGGCAATATGGATACTGCAGGATACGATTATTTGCTGCAACATTTTAAAGGGTATTTTCTGGAGTCCAAAGATCCTGTTTTTACGCCCGGGGTGGCCACCTTTATGGATTTTAAAGTAGAACAGGATAATGAAGTAAGGTTTTTTTATGTCCTACCATCCGATGAACACAGGGCACTGGTAGAGATTGCCATTTTCTCGGAAAAAATTTGGGATGATAGCCAATACGACCAGTTTTTGATAGACTATATAAATAATTCCCTGCAGATTGAAGATTTGGAAATCAAGGAAATGGAATTTGGTATCATCCCCATGACCGATTATCCTTTTGAAAATCATCAAGGGAAACGACTCATAAATATTGGTACGGCAGGGGGGCAAGTGCAAGGCTCCACCGGATTTGCATTTAAAAATATGCAGTTAAATGCAGCTGAAATTGTAAAAGCACTGGCAGATGGAAAGTATCCGATACCTGCAAAGACGCTTTTGAAACAACGGTACAAGTTGTATGATGACATTCTTCTTGGCATTTTGAAAAAGCGAACCCTGGTAGGGAAGGATATTTTTGTAAATATTTTTAAAAATAATCCTACCCATAAAGTTTTTGATTTCCTCAACAGGACATCCTCCCTTTCAACCGACCTTTCTATTATGGCAAAACTGCCCCAATGGCCCTTCATCCGATCCCTGGGAAGAGTGGTTTTTAGAAGTATAAGTCGGAAATTTGGAATATAGTTTAGTCAATTGGCAGCTATGCCAAATTAATTAGCTTATTGTAAAAATTACAGAAATATTGTTTTATTTAGAGAAATGTCCTAAAATTTCTATTTTTACCCACCCACCAAGATAACCGAATGACAACCGGTATAAACAGACAAAACTATTAGCAAAATATGGGTGAATCCAATAACTTTTTTAAATCAGCATTTTCAGTTGACAATGTCATATTTGGCTTCGACGATGGTGATTTAAAAGTCCTGCTAATCAAAAGGGGAACAGCACCTTTTAAAGGCAAATGGGCCTTGCCGGGTGACCTGGTTTACCCCAATGAAGACCTTGACAACGCTGCAGCAAGAGTATTGCTTGAATTAACAGGTTTGAAAAATGTATACCTCGAACAGGTACATACATTTGGAGCAGTGGATCGTCACCCATTGGGTAGAGTTATAACCATTGCGTATTATTCGCTAGTCAAAATTGCCAATTTTGAATTGACACCCAGTTCGTGGGCCAGTAAGGCAAAATGGCATTCCATATCAGAAGTAGGTGACCTTGGTTTCGACCACAACGAAATTTTAAATGCTTGTTTTAATAGATTAAAGCAAAGAGTAAAATCTCGTCCGGTTGGTTTTGAATTGTTGCCCAAAAAATTCACCCTTACTGAATTGCAACATCTTTACGAAGCAGTCCTGGAAATCGAATTAGATAAAAGGAATTTCAGAAAGAAAATACTTTCCATGAACTTGTTGAAGGACCTGAATGAAACGCAGGAAAATGTGGCGCACAGACCTGCAAGGTTATATAGTTTTGATAAAGTAAAGTATGAAAGGCTTGTGGCTGAAGGATACAACTTTGCATTGTAATAATGTCATATTGTATTAAAGTAACACCCAATTAATTCTAAATTAAGGGTATTTTAAGCAAGATTGAGGTTTTTTTTGCCCAAATAGTTGATAATACTTAACTAAATTTGCATTTTCGAAATCTCTAAAAGAGATTCTTATTGTTTTATACTCTTTAGCTAAATAGGCTGCTTGTTTCAGGCAGCCTATTTTATTTTCCCTCTTTTCCCTTTTTTCATTTTCTAAGCGGTTGCAACAGGGTCAATTTATTATGCATTTCTATGCTTTCATGCAATCGTTCATTATACTTAAATGAAAACGGAATAGAAGCTGATAATCCAACTATCCCTGCTATATAAAGCCCGGTACTTAGGTCCCTGCTTCCATCCTGACTCTGTACCACAGCCCCAGCAGCCAACAAGCCTAATCCCGTAAGATTTAAAACCAAAGAAGTTCTTCGAGATTTCAATGCGTCTTCAAAGATGATTTTTGAGGCTTCAAAATCATTTACTTCTTTTCGAAGGTTTTCTGCAAAAAATCCAAGATTTACTTTTTCACCTGCTTTTTTAAAAAACCAGGTGCCACTATAACTTAATACCTCCTTGTCATACCGCGCAGCGATGGTATCTGAAGGGAACATATCGGACTGACCATATAATGCAGGAGAAAGGAAAAAACTAATGGCAACTATTGCGGATAGGAAAAGTTTGGTGTGCATTTTCGGTTATTTTGGGCATCAAAAAATTAGTGATGATGATTGATGTAAGATCAATTTGCTTGCCATTTCTCTCGCCTCCGGGTTAGAATTCACAATATTTCCCTATGGAACTAAAGATTAGATTTTCCGGTTTAAAAATCCATGTCATATACCTGATTTCATCACAGGGTTGGATGTGATGGCCTACTTTCTCATTACTTTAATTTTTAAAAAAATGAAAATACACCTGGAGACTCCCCGCCTGCTGATGCGAGACATCGAACTTTCTGATGTGGATGATATGTTCGAAATGGACAGCGATCCTGAAGTGCATAAATACCTTGGCAATCAACCTCAACAAAATAAAGCGGAAGCGGAAAAGGTCATTCAATTTTTACAAAAACA
>JAGQWW010000367.1 GCA_020436955.1 Saprospiraceae bacterium
CCTGACGGAGTCTTTTGAATCGGTCGCACACTTAACGCCCATGCTATCCCTGGACAATTCTTACAATGCTGATGATTTAAACGATTTTGATGAGCAGATTAAGAAGTTAGCACTGTTGGATGCTGATACTGATGTTGAATATGTGGTGGAGCCAAAATTTGACGGAGGTAGTATTGCGCTGGTATATGAAAATGACCATCTGGTACGTGCTGCAACCCGAGGAAATGGAGTAATGGGCGAAGAGATTACGGCCAATGCACGTGTGATGCGTACCATTCCATTAAAAGCAGCTTTTTCAAAATATGGTATTCAAAAAGCTGAGCTGCGGGGAGAAGTGTTGATTAGAAAAGATAATTTTCAAAAAATAAATGACGAGCGCCAGCAAGAAGGTTTGGAACTCTTTGCTAATCCACGAAATACTGCAGCCGGCGGTTTGAGGATGAAAGACCCCAAGGAAGCTTCCAAACGTGGCCTGGAGGCTTTTGTGTATACCCTGGGTTTTGCGGAAGATGCAGAAGGCAAAAACGTGCTGGATACTTTTTCCACCCATGAAAAAAGTATGAGATTACTGGGAGATCTGGGATTCATGGTACCGGGTGAAGCGCACAAGGTTTGCAAAAACATCGGCGAAGTAATAGATTTTTGCCAATCCTGGGAGGAAAAAAGAGAATCATATGCCTACGAGATTGACGGTATGGTCATCAAGGTAAACGACAGGCAGATACAGGATAGAGCAGGGTATACCAGCCATCATCCACGCTGGGCCATCGCTTTTAAATTTAAGGCCAAACAAGCTACCACCAAATTACTACAGGTGGAATACCAGGTAGGAAAAGTAGGCTCCATCACCCCGGTCGCAAAGGTAGAACCGGTAGCACTTGCAGGAGTCACTATATCTTCCATCTCACTCCACAATGAGGACTTTATCAGGGAAAAAGACCTTCGGTTGGGAGACACCGTGCTGGTCGAAAGGGCCGGGGATGTAATTCCTTACATCGTAAAATCTATGGCAGACCTCAGAGATGGGTCAGAAGAAGAAATAGTATTTCCTACCCATTGCCCCGTCTGTCATACTGAATTGGTGAAACCGGAAGGAGAAGCAGCCTGGCGATGTGTCAACTACGATTGCGAAGCACAAATCAAACAAAGGCTAATCCACCATGTAAGCAAAGATGCGATGGATATTGATGGTCTTGGTCGAAGTATTATCGAGCGCTTTTTTGAGTTGGGATGGATTACCGGGCTGGCAGATATTTATCGACTTGATTATGATAAAATAAAGACCCTGGAAGGTTTCGGTGATAAGTCTGCCGACAACCTGAAGGCTTCAATTGAAAAAGCTAAACACCAGCCCATTCATCGGTTGCTTTACAGCTTAAGCATCCATCATTTGGGCAAAAAAGTTTCCCAGCTTTTAGCTGCCGAAATAAATCACGTAATGGATCTGAAAGATTGGACGCTAGAACAATTTACGGATATCAAAGATGTTGGTCCTACTGTTGCCGATAATGTGATGGCGTTTTTCCATAATGAAAACAATATCCATCTGTTGCAGGAAATGGAAGCCTTAGGTGTAAATATGACCCAGACAGAAGAAGACAGACCTAAGGCACTCAATACAGAAGGACCATTATTTGGAAAGACCATCTTGTTTACCGGTACGCTCATGAAAATGGGTAGAAAAGAAGCGCAGGAAAAAGCAGCTGCAGCCGGAGCAAAAAATTTGAGTGGTGTCAGCAGCAACCTGGACATCCTGGTTGCCGGTGAAAAAGCCGGATCCAAATTAAAGAAGGCCCAGGCCCTGGGTACCGTAACCGTTTATTCAGAAGATGAATTTTTAGAAATTATCTCAGCTTCTTAAGAATCATCTCGTATAGCTTCTCATAACGGATGACTTCCAACTCAGAAACCAGTCCTCTGTAAATGAAAGGTGTTTCCCTTAGTCTGTTGAGGTACTTTTCTGTATTGGAAAGTTCCTCCACCTGGAATTCAGCTTTTACAATGGCTTGCAACAATCTAATGAACTGGATAACCCGGAAGTTTTCTTCCTTTTTCAACTGGCGGTTTGCATAATTTTTCAGACGATCCACCCGCTCAGCAATTTCATTGTATTGCTTTTTGTCAATGAGAAACAATACCTGTCCGATCAGTAACAGGATAGCCATATTGCGCTGATCTCTTGGGTACAATAAAGGGTCGGAAAGGAATTTATTGACCTTGAAAGGTTTCTTCACCTGCTTAAGTAGGATGGGGTTATTTTTTCCGTCACTTTCTACAATGAAACTGATGTAGGTTTCATAAATCTCCCACCTATCCATTTCATCCGAGCCTAATTTCTTGAATTTTGATTGAGAAATTGCACGGTTGAAAACTGCCAGTGCATTGATGAAATTATCGGTATGCATGGCCAACAGGAAGTAGTATTCCATAAAGGTAAACCATGTATCACTTCCGGTAGGGAAGGACCCCAGACACTTTTCGGCATTGGTTTTACCATTTTTGAAATCTTCCAGGTGAAGGTAGGCTGACATTTTCTTCAATTGGAAAGTAGCCAGTTTTTCATCCTGGTAATATTCAGGATGTTCTTCGATGTACTGTTCTGCTCGATTACATACCTCCAGCACCATATCAAAGTCGCGCATCATTTCATATCGGTAGGTCCAAACCAGGAACATGTTGTAAAATACAACCGGAGATTCATACATTTCTGATAATCCAACCAGTGCGTCACAATAAGTATTTATTTTCTCGGAAAGATCAGTCAATTCCGGCAACGGCTTATAATAGTTGATGATAACCCGTTGGAACAATTCTTCGGAACGAATCTCTGCATCCAATACATTTGAATATTGCTTGATGTGCATGTCATACGTCTCAAAATCTCCTTCTTCTCCGGTTTGAGATGCATACTCTCTTAAAATGCGAGAACAATTGACAATTACGTCTGCAAATTTATATTTCAGAGCAGTGGTCAGAATCGATCTGGCAAGACTGGCCGCCGTAGTAGTAGCACCATTGGACAACAAGATTTTGACCAGGGTCCAGTCTTTATTGCAGGAAAAATAGGCTCTGTCATAGTTGGAAGCAGATGGACGATTAACATCCAAAAAGAAAAGTGTATTCAACAAACGCTTCCTGAATCGTGATTTTAATTGCCTGTATTTATCATCAGTTGGCGAAGTACCATATAGGAATGAAGAAGCATCCCGGTCATTTTTAAACTTGCCGGCCATGAGTGCCTCATAGAACTCGTTAAACTTACTATTCTTTTGTTTCAGCGCATTATCGTCAAAGATTTCAATCTTTCGAACCTTTTTCTTGGTTACGATTTTTGAAATTTCGATAAGATGTTTCATCAGCCGGAATTGTGAGATGAAATAGAAAAAAA
>JAGQWW010000368.1 GCA_020436955.1 Saprospiraceae bacterium
GTTGCTGACGATGCGAAGCAATTTGTCAGGGTCGTAATCCATGTTGATTACCTCTTTTTTCACTTCCAATTGCAATTGCAACCCTTTCCCGGCAGCAAAAGACTGGTGAGACTCGACAATATATCGTAAGTAAGTGACCACATTACCATGTACCCATTCCACTTTGAGTTCGTTGGCTTCCAGCTTTCGCAATTCCAGGATTTGATTGACCAGGTTGAGCAGGCCCTGTGTGTTTTGTTTTACAATCTTGGTTCCTCTATCCAGCCACAATGCTGGTTGATCCCTGATCTGATCCGTCATGCCCGAGATGATGGTCAGCGGCGTACGGAACTCGTGTGATATATTGGTGAAAAAGCGTGATTTGGCTTCATCCAATTCTTCCAGTTTTTCCTTTTGTTGCTCGACTACTGACTTTTGACTGAGTATTTCTTCATTAAGTCTGGTGAGCTTGGCATTGGCGCGCTGCTTGGAACGATAATAACGATAAATGACCACAATGAATAATACCATTACCCCCAAAGCAATCAGGTACAATCGCCGCATAAGGCGTTGCTGTTCCAATTCTTTTTCCTGCTCAAAGGCCAATTGTTGTTTTTCTTTTTCAAACTCATAATTGGCTTCCAGTCGGCCCAATTGTCGGATGTTTTTTTCACTAAAAAGACTGTCCTGCAGGTTCTGATAGATTTCATGGTAATAAAGCGCCTTGCCGGAGTCGTTCTGACTTTTATAAATTTGATAGAGCAGTTTGGAGGCTTCCATGCGCTGTTCCTTGTTTCCGGAAACAGTTGCCAGGTCGGAAGCTTCTTTCAATTCTGCAATAGCAGCTCCGGTATTTCCTTGTTGGAAGTGGATTTTCGCCAGGCCTGTTAAACTCATCGCCTTATCGTGAACATTATTGGTTTCTCTGGCACTTTCTAATGCAATTTGAAAAAAATACAAGGCCGAATCACGGTTTTCGAGGATGTCGTAACAGAATCCAAGGTCGTAAAAATGTTGAGCGCCAATGGCCTGCCCAATGGCTTTTTTCAAGGTGTAGGATTCCTGCAAATACCGGAGTGCGGTTGGGTAATCCGCTTTCAGTTTGTACAGATAACCTTTTCGGTAGAGTAAATCAGATTGTTGGCTATTTTCGCCCACTTCTTCCCAAAGCTTGTAGGATTTTTCAATGTAAAAAAGTGCCTGTTGAAAGTCCTCCAGGGACAGGTAGATATCGCTGATTTGATTGCAGGTGAAGGCAATACCTGAATTGTTTCCATCTGCTTCCATCAATTTCAAGGCAATTTGACTGTTCTCCAGTGCCTTTGGGTAATCACCCATTATGATGAAAGTATAGCTCATCATATTGTAAAGGGAAGCTTCTTCACTTTTCAATCCCAATTGTTGCATTATCAAAACGCCCTGTTCAAAATAGTCAATTGCTTTGTCGGGATGATTTGCCCTGCCGGCGTTATTGCCGAGATTCCGATAGTTGTCCGCCAACCACTTTTTTTCTCCTAAAGCTTCAATAATCGGTAAAGTCTGCAGGTAATAATCCTCGGCTTTGTCAAATTCACCAAGATTGGAATAAACGATACCTAGGCTCGTAAGCACTCTTCCTTGTTCCTTTTTATCGCCACTGGCTATTGCAATTTCGAGTGCCTCATTCAAATGCGGAATGCCCAGGCGCTTATTCTGCACACTATAACTCAAGGCATTCAAGGCACGAATCATCCCTTTTTTATCACCTGCTGCAGCAGCAATTTCCTTTGACTTGCTAAATTCAATAAAGGCACTATCCAATTGGTTGTATCCAAGGTGAATGACGCCGCTGGAAAACCAGCCTTCAAAAAGTCCTTTTTGGTAGTTTATTTTTCCTGCCTTGGTGATAGCAGTTTGCAGGATATGGAAGGCGCTGTCCTTGTTCGTTTTGGCCAGCTCTTTAGCCAGTTCATTTTCCAACAAGATGCGAGAAGTGTCTGATGTTGCCTGTATTATGGATTGCTGCAAAGAATCGGTGACCGAGTTTTGCGCTTGCAACGACCATTGAGAAAAAAGAAGGATAAGCACGCCCACAATGCAAAGCAAGGCCAGGTTTTTCCCTTGCCAGAAAGTCTTGCATTGTAACCACCATCCAGTTGTTGTATCCATACGAGCCGAAAAAACAAAAATAAATAATTCTTAAGAAGCAGGGCAGAGGAGGGAAGGTTAAGATTTTTGGTTTTTGATTTTTGGTTTTTGATTTTTGATTTGATGGACCAACTCGTCACTCGTCACCCATCACTCGTTACTCGTATTTCGTCACCCGTCACTTGCCACATATACCACCACCTTTTTTCCCTTTATCTCCGGCCAAAAGGTTGCGAGCAATATTCCCCCGATACCAAGGAGGCCAATCGCCAAAATGGCCTGTTGTCCTATCAGTGCATTGAGCCATTGCATAAATAGCACTACTATTGCTGCCAATTGCCATCTTATGCCTTCCGGGTCGATGTCTTCAGGTGTCGGGCGCGTACCTGCCCAGATAAATGCATAGCTCAGCAGCATCAAAAACAAAACCAATGTCGGATTGATCCGTTTTCTTCGTCCATCCTTCACCTGCTCCATCCCCGCCATTTGTCCGATGAATTTCCTGTAGTGTGCCAGGCTTGTAAAAGAAAGGTCATACAATACTTTCCTTTCCGCATTGAGCAGCCTGATTTCCTTTTCCCCTTTGGTACAAATCATCTGCCTGACCTCCTGTTTGTCAAGTTGTGCCGCCTTTTCCAATACTTCCAACTTACCGGAAGTAGTAAGCTCATTGTATTCAGCAGGCGTGAGGAAATAGATTTGTTCCTCCGCACAAAGCAGATTAGGTTGGGTAGGGTGGGAGAGGGGGAAGTGGAGGAGTTGGGGCATTGGGGTGCTCTTGTTTGATTAAGGATTAGGAAACAGCTTATTGTGTTTCATTTGGACAAGTGATTTATAATTTTCTTTCATTTCAGTCGACAGGAAGCTGTTCTCAATAAGACCTATCCAAAGAGGTAAGATGTTTTCAAATTTCGAGAAAATATTTGCTATCACCTTTTCATTTAAATTATTTGTTTTCATTGCTGTTTCGAAATCAATGCGTTTAAGTTTTTTCTTTTTACCATTGAGGTTTAGGGCCAGGTCTTCAGTATCGCCTTCAACTACCAATTCAGAAGCTACTAAATCATAAGCGGGGCAAAGGCTATATTTTTTTTCTTTTAGCAATGAGAAATTTTTTAAATGCATATCATTGTTTCCGGTTAGAAAAGTGAATACCACCAATTCATAAAAGCTGACTAGATC
The DNA here is from genome assembly GCA_020436955.1 of Saprospiraceae bacterium. Taxonomy (GTDB): domain Bacteria; phylum Bacteroidota; class Bacteroidia; order Chitinophagales; family Saprospiraceae; genus JAGQWW01. Next base: position 3,289 of record JAGQWW010000368.1, read on the forward strand.
AAATCCGGGATTTTCAACAAAGTTGAGTATCACCTTACCTATTTGTTCATGAGACCCTTTGTATTTGTTTT
>JAGQWW010000036.1 GCA_020436955.1 Saprospiraceae bacterium
CGCGGTCTTCTAAATGGGTACCGCCTTTAATGGTTACATTATCACCAATCTTAACATTCTTATCGATGATAGCATGGTCGATTACGCAGTGGTCACCAATACCCATGGGTGTTTCCTGGGCCTTAATCATCTCGTCGATGGTTTGATAAAAATCAGAACCCATCATAATGGTATTGGAAATACTGGTGCCCTTTCCAATACGAGAGCGAATACCGATGACTGATTGCGAAATAGACTCTCCGTGTATGATACAACCTTCAGATACCACAGCTTTGTCCATCCGGGTACCAAATATTTTCGATGGTGGCAACATGCGCGCTCTAGTGTAAACCGGATTGTTATTGTCAAACAGGTTAAACTGAGGGATGTCTGAAGTCAGAGCAATATTGGACTCAAAGAAAGAGCTGATAGTTCCGATATCTGTCCAGTAACCATTGAATTGGAAAGAAGAAACTTTCATACCTGCTTCAATAGCTTTTGGTATCAATTCCTTTCCAAAATCAGTAGCATCCGGATTTTCGTCAAATAATTGCTGAAGCGCTTGTTTGTTAAAAATGTAAATACCCATGGAAGCCAGGTAATCTCTTCCTGCTGCATGATCCTCTTCCGGCATCTCAGATTTCCAGTTTTCCAATACATCTGGTTTGGGCTTTTCAATGAAGCTTTCAATTACTCCATCTCCATTTACCTTCATGATGCCAAATCCGGTAGCATCTTTTGCAGTACAAGGAATTGTTGCAATGGAAATAGCTGCATTTTGCTTGATGTGGTTTTCAGCAAAAGCTTCAAAATCCATTTGATATAAATGGTCACCGGAAAGAATCAACACATAATCGTGGTCGTGATTTACCAGGTGGTGCATGCTTTGACGTACTGCATCTGCTGTACCCTGGTACCACTGGTCACTGGAGCGGGTTTGCTCAGCAGCAAGTATGTCTACAAAACCCGGATTAAAAACATCAAAGTGATAAGTGTTTTTGATATGTGTATTTAGAGAAGCAGAATTGAACTGCGTTAGGACAAACATACGTTTGACACCTGAGTTGATACAGTTACTGATAGGAATGTCAATCAATCTGTATTTACCACCAATTGGTACTGCAGGTTTTGAACGTTGATCCGTTAAAGGATATAATCTACTTCCTACCCCGCCTCCTAGAATTAAACATATCATTTTTATCATAGGGTTTTGACTTTGTGTAAATTGGTTAATAAGCCTAAAATATAGTTTAAATATTTATCCGGGTAATATTCAATCATTTTATTTTCTTTCCCTACTAACATCCTTCAAACTGTCCATTTCAGGACCATTGCTTCCTGCTTAATCGGTCTTTGTTTCTGCTGATTTTTTGGCAGGTGCTTTTTTGCTGACAGTTTTGCTCGTGGTTGTTTTTGTAGCAGCCTTTTTAGTAGTCGTGGATGCTTTTGTCGCTGGTGTCTTATCCGTTGCTGTTGTCTTTTTTGCAGCAGAGGTTGTTTTGGTTGCAGTTTTGGGCTTTGCTGTTGCTGCAGATTTAGCAACTGCAGGTTTTGTTGCTCTTTTTTTAGGAGCTGCAGCCGGTTTTGCTGCTTCCGTGGTTTCCTTTACAGCCACTTCATTCAAATTGCCAAGTTCCTGGTACATATCAATGTACTGCTGAACAGAATTCTCCCAGGAGAAGTCTACATTCATAATGTGATGCCGCAACTTTCCAAAATATTCGCCACTATGGTACGCCTGTACAGCGCGATAAACGGCTCTGAAGGCATCTTCCAATTCAAATTGGTCAAAACGAATACCACGTCCACTACCATCCGGTTCACCAATGTCCGGAATGGTATCTCTCAAACCGCCAACTGAACGCACGATTGGCACTGTGCCATACCGGCAACTATACATCTGGTTTAATCCACAAGGTTCTACGCGGGAAGGCATCAAAAGGAAATCTGAACCGGCATATAGCTGATGTGCCAGCGTTTCATTGTATTCCAGAGAAGTATCGAAAAAGTTGAACAAGTCATGTTTCATCCTTCTGAAAACATCATGTAAATAGGGCATACCTGTTCCCAGCACTACAAAAGAGGCTCTGATGCCACTGTGGTAGACTTTTCCAATCAAATCAGGCAGAAGGTCAGCACCTTTTTCCGTAACCAATCGACCAATAAAAGTGAATAGGGGCGCACTCAAATCAATATTGAAGCGCTGGGCCAATACTTTCTTATTTTCCCATTTATATTGTCCAATATCTTTTCCGTTATAATGGTGCTCTATCCTCGGGTCAGTTTGCGGATCCCAAACTGCTGCATCAATACCGTTGATGATGCCCAGAGATTTATGTTGTTCGTGCCATAACAAGGACTCAAGTCCCAGTGAAGATTCTCTTAATTCCTGCAAATAGCCGGGGGACACGGTAGTAAGCCTCCAGCAACATTTGATACCACAAGCCAAAGGATTGATTACATTGTTCCAATCCAGTAAACCTCGTGCTTCAGCATCGAAATATGGAAGGAGGTACATCTTGTCCCAGTGGAATGCGCCATGGTATTGCCCGTTATGGATGGTTAATACCGTGGGTGTTTTGGCCAGGGCCTTATAATCTTCACAATACTTGACCATAAATGGAATCAAGGCCGTATGGTGGTCATGGCAATGCAAAATTTTAGGATCCACATGTGGAGAATGGATCAACCAGATTAAGACAGCTTGCTGAAAGCACAACCATCTTTCCACATCATCACCATACCCATATCCTCCCGGATCCTGATAGATACCAGGTCGGTCAAATTTTCCTGGAATATTTGCTACAAATAGGGGAAACCCTAACCGATAATTTTTATCCTGTTCAATACTGAAAGGCACATAATGGTTGTGAAGGCGAATCACACCTCTAAATACCTCCACCCATTCTGTCTCATGTATCCATTTCTGGCTGTACTTGGGTAAAACAACTCCAGTATCGACACCGGCTTCTTTTAAATATTTAGGTAAAGCTCCGACCACGTCACCCAAACCTCCGGCTTTCGCGGCAGGATAACATTCTGCAGAAATGTGAAGTATCTTCATGAAAATGATTTGAATTTTCTAACCTAGGATTTCCCAAAGCTAAAAAGTGAAGCGCTCTTTTTATAATTTGAACCAACGATTTAGAGGTAACTTTAGAAAAAAAATATACACCCCTCATCTGTAATTAACAGCTGCGGGAATTGTACCCTGAAATGAAAGGTGTAGAAAGTGAATTTAGGAAGCATTTTGTTCAGCTTTTTCTTTTTTCATTTTAAAAAGAAAATTAAAAATCATCCAACCGGCCAATGTGAAAATAGCTGCTGAAACCATTGGAATAACCGGACTCAAGGCGTTGGTATACCCTGAAATGAGTGGAGGAATGGATTGTCCAACCGATACCATCGATTGATTGATACCCAAAATTTGCCCCTGTTGATCCGGTCTTGCCTGTTGGGAAACAAATGCCGTCAGATTTGGAGAGGTGATACCCTGGGCTACCGCTATAAAAGGGTTGAGCAAATAGAACCAGGTTGCCTGGTCAGGTAAAGCCACCATTCCTAAAAACATAGCCAGGAAAAAAGTAGAATAAGTAAGAATGACTTGGGGTCGGTATCGCTTTGACAACCATCGAACAATGACAGCCTGCGTGATGACCAGCCAAATACCAACCCAACCAAAAAGGCCACCAATTTCTTTTTCACCATAATTAAAAACCTGTATCAAATAGGCACCAAAAAACTGGGTAAAAAAGGCAAACCCAAGCGATAGCAATAAAACGACTGAAAAGGTTTTTCTCAGATTGGATTCTCTAAAACTGGTAGCGATATTTTGAAATCCTTTTGTGAAGGTAACCTTGGTGTCACTTTTCTGTTGCAAAGTCTCCGGAAATCGGAATCTGACCAAAAGGATGTTTATAAGTGTCAATCCTGCCGTGAACCAGAAAGGAGTAGCATGATTGAACCAGGAAACCACCGTATTGTCAGCCAATATCCCCCCTATGGTTGGCCCAAGGATGAATCCCAGACCAAAGGCAGCACCCACCATCCCGAAGTTCCTTGCCTTCGATTCAGCCGTTGAAATGTCAGCAATGGCAGAAAAGGCAATCGAAATATTTCCGCCCGTAAAACCCGGCAACATCCTCGCAAAAAACAACAACCAAATATTTTTGGTCATAATGGCCACCCCAAAAAGCAAATACCCAATCATCGTTCCTACCAGGGCAACAGATAAGATAGGCTTCCGTCCATGTCTATCGGATAATGCACCCAATACCGGAGCCCCAAAAAACTGCATCATCGGGTAACAGGCCAGCAACAATCCATACAACATCGAAGTAGTAGTATCCGGCAACCCGGTCACCACCAACGCTTCCAATGCTTCCGGAGTAGCTGTCTCAGGTGCAAAAAACAAAGCAGGAATAACAGGTATCACTATCGTAACACCCAACATGTCCATAAAAACCGTAATAAAAATGGTAACAAATGGAGATCGCTTCCCCTGAGCCATGGCTTTTTTATTTAGGCTGCCAAAGGTAGGTAAATAGTCTTTGGTCTTCGATCTTTAGTCTTTTGAAATTTACGATTTACGGATTACGGTTTACGAGGTGTAGCTATCTCTAAGGTTTTGGACTCTTTTCTTTTCTCATTTTCCGTGCTTCGGGTGGTCACCCCCCTTCCCCCCCTCAAGTAGGGCGATAAGAGTTGAAGGGCTATTGGCTATTAGCTTTTGGCCTTTTGCTTTTCGTAGTTCGTAACTCGAAATTCGAAAATATCCTTCATCCTTCATCCTCCATCTTAATTCATGGACTCGATCACCCCCCAACCCCCTCAAGGGGGCGGCAAATGCTGAAGGGCTTTTGGCTATTAGCTTTTGGCCTTTTGCTTTTCGTAAACCGTAAACCGTAAATCGTAATTCGAAAATATCCTTCATCCTCCATCTCCTATCCCCAATCTCCAATCTCCCATCCCCAATCAGTCACTCCCACCCATGATCCAAGTCATTTGAAAAATTTATTACTGGATTTACATTGTTCTATTATTCACCATTAAATATTTAGTCATGTTCCGTCCTAAAATTAAAAATCATGCTTTCGAACGGATGGGCGATGGGTTTGCTCCCCGTATCGACTACGACCACTTTCTGGGTAGAAGTGCATTTGATGTACCATACGATGAAAAAGAAGAAGGTGATCAACCCGTAAAAAAAGAAAAGAAGAAGAGAGAAAATTTTGATGAATAGGTTGCGGTCTAATGGCTAAGTGCGATAAGTACAATAGCCACCAATGACAAACCAACACCAATCCAGTTGATGGATGATAATCTCTCTTTGAATAGTACATAGGCCAGGAGGGCTGAAAGTGCAATAATGCCTACGTTATTGACCGGGAAAGCCACTGATCCCTCCATGCCGATACCAAGAACCTTCAGCAGGTAATAAATACTGAAAAAGTTGGGAACCCCCAATCCAATGCCTGCAAGGAGGTTCTTGGTTTTCCATTGCATCTTTCCGGAAGCAATGCCACCAATCAATCCTATGCTCCCCAATAAGCCAGCCATTCCAAAAAGGGTAGCAATAAATCCAACATCTGCATTTTCAGTATTGATTTGTTCTACTTCAAAAAGCAGAATTTCTATACAACCGCTTATAATCAAGGTTAGGATAGGGAAAATGTACAACCAACGTGCCTTGTGCTTGATACGCTCAATGGTTTCTTCAGATGGTTTATTGGTAAAAAGGATGGCTAATAATGCTGCAACGAGGCCGGTGATTTTTAGCCAGCCTGCAGATTCCTGGTAAAAAAGGAGGGTCCATGCAACGGACATCACGATTGACATCTTTTGCATAACCGCTCCGACAGTCACACCGAATTGTTGAATCGTATAAGCTGCCGTATTAAACCCAACGATAAAAAGTCCACCTAGCGCAAGCGCATAAGGAAACCACGATTTTTCTACGATGGAAGGTTGCAATGGGAAATGGCCCAGCATTACCCAGCCACATAATACACAGACTATATAGTTGACCACGATAGCCTGGTAGGTATTAATCTCGTATTTCGGAAACCATTTGAACAGGAATCCGAGCAGGGTAGAACTTAAGATGGATAATGCCAGATAAATCATGGACCGGGTTTGGTAAAATGCATTTTTCGAACGAAAGCTGCAAAGATAGGTTTCCTCACCGATTCAAACTTTTAAACATGCAATAGGTTCTTAATTAGAATTTGTGTCCTACATCACCTTACAGGCTTGGTAATATTTTTATTTTTGCCTTCCTTTTGAAAAAAATCAGTTAATCATAAATAAGATACAATGGCTGAAAAACATAAATGTGTCATTATCGGAAGTGGCCCTGCAGGTTACACCGCAGCAGTATACGCAGCACGAGCTAACATGGATCCAGTACTTTTCACTGGACAGGAGCCTGGCGGTCAGCTGATGATCACCACTGACGTGGAAAACTATCCTGGTTATCCGGAAGGTGTACAAGGCCCACAAATGATGGAAGACTTCAGAAAACAAGCTGAACGTTTTGGAACCGTTATTCGCTATGAGTTGGTAGAGAAAGTAGATTTTACCGGTCCGGTACACAAAATGTGGACTACTGAAGGTAACGAAGTACATGCCGACTCAGTGATTATTGCTACAGGTGCCAGTGCAAAATGGTTGGGCCTTGAGTCTGAAAAGCGTCTGATGAGCAAAGGAGTATCTGCCTGTGCAGTATGTGACGGATTCTTTTTCCGTGGTCAGGAAGTCGCCATCGTAGGTGGAGGTGACACTGCAGCTGAAGAAGCAACCTATCTAGGCAAATTGTGTAAAAAAGTACACATGTTGGTAAGAAGAGATGAGTTGAGAGCTTCCAAAATTATGCAAGAGCGTGTTTTCAAAGCAGAAAATATCGAAGTACACTGGAACACTTCCACTAAGGAAATTCTGGGTGACGAAACCGTACAAGGTGTAAGAATCATCAACAACGAAACCAAAGAAGAAAAGGATCTAAATGTAACCGGATTCTTCGTGGCTATTGGTCATAAACCAAACACCGATATCTTCAAAGGTTTCTTGGATATGGACGAGACCGGATACCTTAAAACAGTTCCTGGTACTTCCTTCACCAATATCGAAGGTGTATTTGCCAGCGGCGATGCGCAAGACAAAGTATATCGCCAGGCCGTAACTGCAGCCGGTTCAGGTTGTATGGCAGCCCTTGATGCAGAGCGCTATTTGGCAGCGAAGGGGATTATTTAGGCGGAGCGCGGGATGCGGTTTGCGGGACGCGGAGTGCGTTATGCGTGACGCGTGATACGTGAAGTTCTCTATGGTTTTAATAAAAAAAGCAGGCAAAGGAATGTTCCCTTTCCTGCTTTTTTTATTTGATTAATAACCGCAAACCGCATCCCTCCTCCCGCAAAAAAAAAACAGCCCTCCCCGTTATGAAAAAACGCTCACTAGACTAGAAAATAGTTGCCCAAAACGAATGGTTGGATGAGGGCTGTCGAAACATCGCGTTATCCTTCATTAGTTTTCGCGCTTTGCATAAAGGACACGGAAATTTTTCGATGCACTCTTAAGGAATTGTTAAAAGGGATAAATAGGGGAGGCTATGAAGTGAAATGCAAATCTAGTGCAGCGAAAAATTCAGGTAGTATGCAATCAAGGGATACATTTGTTAAGAAGTCACCCGAATTACCCGAATTTCGATGTGGCAATGGTGCAGGGCAATTTTTTTTACCAATCACATTGCCCATTATATACATCGCACGAGACAAGCCCTGCACCTTCATTTTTGCATTACCATGGTTTACTGTCGGGAAAACAGCAATGCTGTTAAAAATGCATTTTTGAATCAGCATTCACAGGATCTTGTACGTTCATTCGAAGTAGAAACCTGGAATCACACCTAATCACCCGAAAGTATGTTTCAAATATTCATCTTGCATGATGATATAAGAGAACAGGATTGGCTGCAACAAACCATCGCGCGTATGCGCCCCGAGACCCGGATAAAAAGCTTTGATAGTGGCAGTGATGCCCTCAAAGCTATGATTCCACGTCCGCCTGAACTCATCCTTTTGAATGCTTCCCTGGAAGATATGACCGCTTTCCAATTTTTGGAAAAGATACCCCCAACTACTCGTGGCAGGGTTATCTTATTGGGCGAAGAAGACGCAGATGCAGTCGTTGCATTTGATTTTCGTGTATTGGATTATTTGAAAAAGCCGTACACACAAACCAGATTAAAAAAGGCAATTACGCTGCAAGAAGAGATTGAAGTGGAAGATGAAATTCCAACTTCCGCCGGTCATCAGGCTATCATTGATACCATTTTACCCATCAAGGTTTCAGGCAATATCTTTTTTGTAGAGAAGGAACAGATCCGATATATCATCGCTTCTGGATATTACATCGAAGTTTTTGCTGAAGAAAAGCGCTTTTTAGTGCGGGAGCCGATGCATGAAGTCCTTGAGCGGCTATCACATCCCCAATTTGTACGCGTACACAGGTCCAGTATAGTAAATACAGATTACCTGGACCATATAAATTTGATAGGGAAGGGGGAAACCGAAGCGGTCATGAAAGATGGAAAGGTGATACGAATCAGTAAAACTTACAAGGAGGACCTTTTAGATAAGTTGAAGGTGAGCTAATCAACTATTGGCTGCCAAAAGCGAACAGCCAATAGCTAATAGCCATTTTTACAATTCGTAATTCGGCTTCAACTCGTGAGCCGGAGAATCGCCACCGTAGAATTCATTGATGTAGTGAATTACTTCTTCCACATCATCAGTCAACGGCATTAAATTTAAATCGTTTGGATTGACATTCTGATGGCCCATCAGCATGGTCTTTTCAATCCAATCTTTAAGTCCTGCCCAGTATTCTTTTCCAACCAGGATAACCGGCACCTTAGTGATTTTCCTTGTTTGAATCAGGGTGAGTACTTCAAACATTTCGTCCATCGTACCAAATCCTCCTGGGAGTACAACGAAAGCCTGGGCATATTTTACAAACATTACCTTTCGTACAAAGAAGTAACGGAAGAACAGGTTTTTGTCATAATCGATAAACTCATTATGGCTCTGCTCAAAAGGAATGTCAATGTTTAATCCTACAGAGGTACCTCCATATAATGAAGCACCTTTGTTACCGGCTTCCATGATACCGGGACCACCACCGGTTATGACTCCATAACCTTCTTCGGTGAGTCTCCTGGCAATATCAACCGCCAACTTATAATAGTGATTATCGGGTTTGGTACGTGCAGATCCAAAAATGGAAACACAAGGACCAATTTTATTCATGGTTTCAAATCCTTCTACCAGTTCAGATAATACTTTGAACATGGTCCAGGAGTTTTCTCCTTTCATCTCAGCCCATTTCTTTTGTGCAAATTTCTTTGGGCTTACTTTTTCAGGGTCAAGATTTTCAGACATAGCAAGTGAGATGTGAGGTATGAAGTATGGAGTATGATTTATGAAGTACGATTATTACCTCATACTTCATAAATCATACTCCATACCTCCTACTTCTGATTTCTTAATTTCTTTTGTAGTTGGTAAATTCTTTGTCAATGTATTGGTGCAATTCATCGACATTGTCAAACTTATCGAAAATCTCGCGGAACTTGTGTACATCTTCGACAGAAGAAGGAACTACATAGCGGAACACATCTTCATCGGTGATTTCGTTGCCGCTCAAAATGATAAGTCGTTCTACAACGTTTCTAAGCTCACGGATATTTCCGGGCCAGGAAAGATTCTTTAGGGCTATCAATGCTTCTCTTGATACAGATTTTGGATTGATGCCGTAATCATTACAAATGGACTCTACAAAATGCTCCACCAAAATTGGAATATCGTCGCTGCGATCCTTCAATGGTGGTACTTCAATAAGGATTACTGCCAATCGGAAATAAAGGTCTTCACGGAAATTTCCTCTCTTGATTTCTTCCTGTAGATTTTTGTTGGTGGCGGCAACAATTCGCACATCAACATTGATATCTTTCTCGCCTCCTACTCTTGTGATTTTATGTTCCTGCAAGGCTCTCAAAACTTTGGCCTGTGCATTCAAACTCATATCTCCGATCTCATCCAGAAATAGGGTTCCACCATGCGCTTGTTCAAATTTTCCGATGCGTTGTTTGTGTGCAGAAGTAAAGGAACCTTTCTCGTGACCAAACAACTCACTATCGATCAATTCAGGTGGTATGGCAGCACAGTTCACTTCAACTATCGGAGAACCCGCTCTTTGACTTTTTTCATGGATCCAGCGCGCTACCAATTCTTTACCGGTACCGTTTTCACCTGTCACCAATACTCTTGAATCGGTTGGTGCTACACGGTCGATCAGTTCATGGATTTTCTTAATCGCCGGTGAATCACCGATGATTTCCTGGACTTTTGATTTGGTAACTTTCTTTTGAAGTGTCTTGGTCTCTGTTATCAAGGTCGACTTATCCATGGCATTCCTAAGGGTAATCAAAAGACGGTTGAGATCCGGTGGCTTTGAAATATAATCAAAAGCACCTTTTTTAACTGCCTCTACAGCCGTCTCGATGTTTCCGTGACCGGAAATCATTACTACAGGAGTATCAGCTGCCAACAATTGTACTCTTTCAAGGGCCTCCATTCCATCCATCTTCGGCATCTTGATGTCCATAATGATGACATCGTATTTATCTTTTTTCAATTTTACCATGCACTCAAGACCGTCACTGGCCTCATCCACCTTAAACTTCTCAAACTCCAAAATCTCACGCAGGGTCCGACGGATAGCCGCCTCGTCGTCAACGATTAGGATTTTTGCCATAAATTATCGAGTATTTTTTTTGGATATGTATTACAAATTATAATTTTCCATCATATGTGTGGAACAATTATTACGCCAAACTAGGGTAGGGTGTTACATTAAGGAAAGAATAAATTCATTTTTTCTTGATGTGACAAAAGTCCTAAAATAAATTGGGAAAGGGAAAGAATAGGCTAGAAAATAAGTTGCTGGCTACTAGTTACTAGCTGCTAGAAACCAGTATCTGGCTTCCACCACCCCCTTATCACCTCTTCCGCCTCCTTCCCTTGTGGAGTGTAGTCTTTTTCCGGATATCCCTCATGGCCTTTCATCTCCGGAAACCATTTCCAGAGGAATCCGCCGGCCCAATAAGGTTTGTCCCAGAAAGCGGTATAAAGTGCCAGGTAAGCATTGGCCTGAGCAGTCTCATTTACCTGATAATGATGGATGTTGGATTCAATTTCCCAGGTTTGCCAGGTGCAGTTGTCAACGCTGAGATATCCATATTCAGTGAAAAGGAGTGGGGCCTGTTTATCTACCATGAATTCCTGAATTTCACCCAGCCATTTATTCCAAGCAGTTTCTAATTCGACCAGGTTTGCTGTTTTTTTGTCGACCAGTGGAAAGTAAGAATTGATACCTATAAAATCCAGCTGGTCCCAGAATGGAACATCTTCATAATCATCCCAATTGGCTGCATAGGTGATATTGCCGGAATAGACTTTACGTACTTTTCTAATTAGGTCATTCCAAAAGTCGGGTCTTTGTTTAATGCTGGTCCTGAATTCGGTACCAAGGCAAAAGATTTTGACTTGCATTTCCTCCGCCATTGCTGCAAAATACAGGATGTAATCTTCGTATCCTTTTTCCCAGGTGGCCCAGTTCTCATCTTCAAAGCTCAGGGTGCCGGTCCAGCCTCTGGGAATCCAAACTTGAGGTTTAAGCATCACTTTTAGACCGTTTTTTTGAGCCAACTCAATGGTAGTGCGGATACCTTCCGGTTTTTCTCCCCACCATTGTTTACCATGATGGTTATAAATCAATTCCGGGACTTCCATCCTGGTGAATGCATAGGGGATAACACAAACCCAATTACTACCAATCGCTTTCAAAGGCATCATCGGATCCTCGCTAAATGGACGTGGAGGGGCGACAAAGGATACGCCTTTTATTTTCTCATCGCTATGTCGGGCCGGTATGGAGTCTATGGTTGCAGTATTTACTTCTGTCTCCTTGCAGCCGGAAAGCAGACAAAACAGTAATAAAATAGACCATCCATATGCTTTAAAATCCATACTGTTTAAATGTAAACTTTTTAAAAAGTAAATTTAAAGGAAGCTAAAAAATAGGTATTATGTGGGAACTAACGAAACGCCAATTTATGAATCCTTGTCTACCAATTGTTATTTTAATCTCCCTTTTGTCGCTTAGCATCAACGCCCAGGAAGATTGTTTAAAGAATCAAGCATTTAAAGTAGTTGTACTGGGTTCTTCCACTGCTGCAGGAAGTGGAGCCAGCAGACCTGATAGTGCCTGGGTCAACCGCTACCGGAAATATATGCAATCCTTAAATCCGGCTAATGAAGTAATAAATTTGGCGCAAGGAGGCTATAACTCTTACCGGCTTATGCCAACTGATTACACGCCACCGGCAGGTAGACCAGCACCGGACCCAGCAAGGAATATTACGCAAGCTATTGCAAGGGGACCCGATGCCATAATTGTCAATCTCCCTTCCAATGACGTAGCGGCCGGTTATGGCATTGAGCAATTAGCTAATTTTGACACCATGGTAGGTAGGGCCACTCGGGCAGGTATTCCTATTTGGATTACTACCACCCAACCAAGGAATTTTACTAACCAACTGCAGATTCAATTACAATTATTAGTTCGGGATTCGATTCTTATCAAATATGGAGATTTTGCCATTGATTTCTGGTCACCTGTCGTAGATGCCAATAATTGGATTTACCCCTATTTCAGCGCTGGCGACGGGGTACATTTGAATGATAACGGACACAGAGTACTTAACAAAAAGGTGATCGAAAGCAGGATTCCTTATTACCTGGTCAATTCAAATCTTCCTACTGATTATACTGTAGAAAATATCTGGCCGACAGATGAAATCCTATGCCATGACAGACCTCATAGTTTTGCTATCGAAATTACCAATCTTGGTGCCGCTTCCAATGCCCCTTTGAATCTGGAATTGGTATCTAATATCAATGGATACGGTGATGGAGGCAGACCTTTGATGTTTCAAAATACAGTAAGTGGCCTAGGAGCTTGTGTGTCAGATACCATCACGATGACTTTTGAAGCTAATAATTTGCATAACCAATTGCAGGTGTCACTTACTAGTGCAGATGATACCATTCCAAATAACAATTCACTGGTGTATGATTATTCGGTTTATCCGGCGCCTCAAATCTTCCCCCAAGGAAAAAGGCCCATTTGCTATATTGATATCCCTACTTTGATTGCAAAAGCCAAGGATGCGGAGACAATATTATGG
>JAGQWW010000369.1 GCA_020436955.1 Saprospiraceae bacterium
TTTATACCTGCAGGATGGGCAAAACCTTTTTGATGATTACGCTCCTTTTGGCAATTGGGCAGTCGATAAAAAATTGGCAATTCTGGCAGAACAGTTGCACCATGAGGTAATCATTGTAGCAATCGACCATGCCAAGGACCAACGCATTTCTGAATTCACCCCTTCTCATGATACTGTTCTAGGGATAGGTGATGGTAAAAAATATGCCCGTTTCTTAGCCGATACACTGAAACCATATATCGATAGAAAATTCAGGACAAAACCTGACAGGGCCCATACAGGTATTGGTGGCAGCTCTATGGGTGGTTTGATTAGCCTTTATTCTGCCTGGATTTACCCTGAGGTTTATAGCAAACTCATGGTCCTATCCCCTTCACTTTGGGTCGACCCTGATTTGATTTCAAAAACCTCTTTTATTACTGACAAAACACCATTTAAGCTGTATCTTTATGCCGGTTTGCAAGAAGGCGAAAGCCTGATTACACTAACCAATCGTCTTGAAAAAGCCATCCTGGAAAAAGCAAAAACCGGCTGGAAAGCTTCCTTAAAGAAATCCCTCGAACCATTAGGTAAACACAATGAAAATGATTGGGGCCGCGAATTCCCCAAGGCCCTGAAGTGGCTGTATTACGAAAAATAATAGTGGCAATATGCAATTTTCCTTTACCCAAGACCTTAATAACTTACCTGGATCTATTATTCTTCCCGTTTCAAAAAATGGAAGCTACGAAGGTGGACTTTCAATAGCAAGTCAATTGACCGGCATTGAAATTACATGGTTTAAAGATCATTTTTCTGCCGAAATGAAGGAAATGATGGTCCTACCCTTCCAGGGAAAGACTCTTTTTTTAATGGGATTGGGAAATGAAGACAGATTTACTGCTGCCAATAAAACTATGCGCTATTTAGTGCATAATCATAAAAGCAAATTACCTAAAAACTTCGGGCTTGTCCTTTCGCATATTCCACACGAGGAAGACGCAAAGTCTGTGATGGAAGGCTGTGTCCTGGGCTTAGAATTGGGCCGATACCAGATCGGAATCTATAAAACTGAAAAAACAGATTTGCAGGTTATCGATCAAAAAGACGTTTTTATAACCCTGCAAATTCAAAAAGACTGGACATTTTGGGCACAGCAACTTGCTCCTAAAACTGTCAGTACAGCCCGGACCCAGATAAGAATTATGGACCTGGTGAACGCTCCGGCAAACAAAAAAAGACCGGAAGTACTGGGTCAATGGGCCAAAGACAGCGGTGAACAATTTGGATACAGTGTTAAGGTATTGGATAAAACCGATATTGAAAAAGAAGGATTGCACGGACTGCTTGCTGTAAATCGTGGTAGTGAAGACCCCCCGGTTTTTATCTTGATGGAATACAAGCCTAAAAAGCAGACCAAAGAAAAATTAACAACCTTCGGGCTCATTGGAAAAGGAGTGACCTTTGACACAGGTGGTATTTCCTTAAAACCCTCCTCCAATATGTACCTGATGAAAAGTGATATGGGAGGTGCCGCTGCCATCATGGGGACGGTTGAATTAGCTGCTCGACTGCAATTACAGGTACACCTGGTTGCCGCTATTCCTGTAACAGACAACAGCATTGGGTCAACTGCTATAAAACCAAGTGATGTAATCCAGTCTTATTCAGGAAAGACCATTGAAATTATCGATACAGATGCCGAAGGCAGACTGATTTTGGCAGATGGACTTTCTTATATTGCAAAAAATTACCGTCCAGATGTAATGATAAACGCTGCAACTTTGACCGGTTCAGCCGTAAGGACCTTTGGAAATCATGCAGGTGCCTTATTTTCAAAAAACGATAATCTGGCCGATCAATTAATCGCAGCATCCAATGCTTCACAAGAGAGATTGTGGAGGTTACCCCTTTGGGACAGCTATGCAGATGAGATTAAATCAGATGTGGCAGATGTTAGAAATCTTAGCATGAAACCTACTGCAGGTGCTATCTCCGCTGCAAAATTCCTTGAAGTTTTTACCGATAATCATCCCGCCTGGGCACATATGGACATTGCAGGCATGTGCTTACAAGACAGCGAATTTAGTGGTCAAAGAGCCGCTACAGGATTTGGTCCCAGATTATTGACGACCTTCCTTGAAAATTACAAAGACAAATGTAAATTAGTCGGCTAAATTCGCCCTCACCAAAATATTTCAAGTACCTTGTTAATGGCTTCATTAACCCAAAATTGCTATCATTATGCAACAGACCTTTCTATGTATCGCAAGCTATTTTAAAGGAAAAGAATTTATTATCGCCTGTAAAGAAGCTGGCAATAGAGTGATATTGGTAACAGACAAAAAGCTGGAAAACAAATCCTGGCCATGGGACCATATTGATGATGTCTTTTACCTGGAAGGTAATGATGGAGATTGGAATGTAGACCATTTGATTGGTGGAACTGCATGGCTTATGCGCAGTACTAAAATTGATCGCATAGTTGCACTGGATGATTTTGATGTGGAACGTGCGGCAGCTGTTCGGGAAGAATTGAGATTTCCAGGCATGGGCCAAACCACTGCCAGACACTTTAGGGATAAACTGGCCATGCGTATGAAAGCAGCCGAAGCAGGAATAGCTGTTCCTCCTTTTTCACCTCTTTTTAATGATGAGGAAATTAACCATTATATCGAAACAGTTTCTCCACCATGGGTAGTAAAACCCAGGGGAGAGGCCTCCGCGACCGGCATCAAAAAAGTACATTCCGGTCACGAACTTTGGGAAGTCATTCATTCCCTTGGCGATGATCGTTTCAAATACCTGGTAGAGCAGTTTAAACCGGGAGACGTTTATCATGTCGATGCTTTATCGGTTGATGGAAAACAAAAATTTTGTTCCGTATCCCAATATTTAAGTCCCCCATTTGAAGTAGCTCATGGTGGTGGGATCTTTAGATCACATACTGTACAAATTGGCGGTGAAGATGATAAAGCCCTTCAATCTTTAAACGAAGAAGTACTAAAGGCATTTGGGATGAAATTTTCAGCTTCCCATACCGAGTATATCAAATCTCATGAGGATGGAAAATTTTACTTCCTGGAAACTTCTTCACGTGTAGGCGGTGCTCACTTGTCTGATATGGTAGATAAAGGAACAGGAGTCAACCTTTGGGCAGAATGGGCCAAATTGGAAACCGCCATGGCCAAAGGTGAAAAATATACTGCACCTAAAAAGAAAAATCTATATGCTGGCATTATAGTTTCCCTGGCCAGACAACAATGGCCCGATATGTCCTGCTTTGACGATCCGGAAGTGGTTTGGAAAATTGACAAGGAATACCACGTCGGTATTATTGTCCAGGCAAAAACTAGAGAAAGGGTATTGGAATTATTGGA
>JAGQWW010000370.1 GCA_020436955.1 Saprospiraceae bacterium
ATCCGGGCCCTTTTTTGGCCAAAAGCTAATAGCTCAATGCCAATCGCCTTTTTACGCTTTGTTAAAAAAGAAAGTTTTGATGTCAGTACAGAACAAGGTGTCAAATTCTCCGGTACCATGAAGGGCTTGCTTAAGGACCATTTCTCCGTAGTTAAGGTGAGAAACCTGTGCTACGTAGGTGGCAAAAATTTCTTCAGCATTGCCTCTTTTGGCAGCATGGAAAATGATGTATTGACCATCTTCTGATACTTCCCAGAAACCTTTTTCTTCAACATCCATTTGGTCGGTACCCAAATTTTTAGTGTACGTTCCGTCTTCTTTCATTTCGTACTTCAGGTATGCACCTTCCATTTTTTCAAAAGTACCACAAGTCTCAGTGTTAGTGGTGATGTCAAATGGGTAGGTCATACAGTCCCAGCTACCGGTTAGATTGAATTTGATTCCATTCAATTCTTTTTCTTCCTTAATTTTTTGGAAGACCATGGTAGTTTTTTCGCCACTTACTGCATTGGTAAGGTTGATTCCTTTACAAGTTTGTTCAACTTTGAAAAGTTTTTCAGAACGGCCTTCTTTGCTGGTTAAGACAAGGAAAGGTTCCTCTCCAAATTTTTCAACTCTCCATAAGTAGGTGATCAACTGGATACCTGTTTGTGGGTCAGTGCTTACCAGGTCTGCCATACCGTAATTGTAAAAGTACAAGTTGGTATTGGAAGATTGGAATTGGGAGCTTCCAAGTAATTCCTGTTCTACCATCCATTTACCCGAAATCAAGTCGGCTTTAACATTAGAAACTACATCGGGTGAAATAGTAGGGACTTTTAGAATTTCTCTACATCTTTCTTCGGGTGAATAGTTGCCTGCAAAACTTTGGGTAAATGAGGACAGGGTTAAAAGAGCGATAAAGGTCAAAAAGGTTAGCGATTTCATTTTCAGGTGATTTTTAATTGATAAAAAGTTTTTCGGGTTATTTAACAGAATCGCTTATTGATTCGGGTGATTTACAACTAAGGACAGAACTTTCTTTCGATAGATGCATGTAAAAACCAAAAAGCGATAATTTTATTTGGTTATGGGACAAATGTATGGGCAAAACAGGACCAACAACAAGTTTTTGGGACGAATGCTAGGAATTACACGAAATATCCAAGGTGCCATGCTTTTAAATTTTTTGCGAATTTTGAGCAAGTGATTTAAATAATAGATTCATGTTATTATCAACCAGAGGTATTGTTCTGCGGTCCATGAAATATTCTGAGTCCAGTTTGATAGTAGACATCTATACTGAAGGAAAAGGTTTGCAATCTTTTATCATCAGTGGAGTCCGCAAGGGTAAGTCGAAAGTAGGACCGGCTTTGTTACAGGTCACCGGGCTGGTTGATTTTGTTGCTTATTTTAATGAATCAAAGGATCTGCATCGGATCAAGGAAATAAAATCAGCCTATCCATATACCTCCTTACTTTTTGACATTAGAAAAAGTTCGGTTGGGATTTTTATGGCTGAAGTTTGCAGAAGAGCTATTCAAAAGGGGGAAGAGAATCCGGCTTTGTTTGATTATATCTTTGATGCTTTTATTGAATTGGATCGTACCAAGCAGCCAATTCCCAATTTCCATCTTTGTTTTATGATAGGGCTTTCCGGTTTCCTGGGGTTTTCGCCTTATGGATCCTACTCTGGAAATACACCTTATTTTGATCTGCGAGAGGGAAGTTTTATGTCCGAGGTAGCCATGCATAATGAATGTCTGAATAAAGAAGATTCCTATATCCTGGCAGAAATATTAGGAGTAGACTTGAATAACTTTTGGGAAGTCCAATTGCCAAAGGACAAGAGAAATCGATTGGTGGATAATCTTATTGATTATTTTAAAGTACACCTGGATCATTTTAAAGAAATCCATTCCCATAAAATATTAGAGGAGGTGCTTGGGGCTTCCTAGGCATGGCGCATTACCCATCCATTAAAAGCTAACCACAACATCATTACAGCAAAGGAAAGACTTCCGATATAATCAAACCCTTTAATAAGGTGTAGATTGATATTGAATAATTCATAGGTGAAAAAGTCCGTGATAATATAACCTGCATTGAAAAGGAAAATGACAAAAAGCACTTTTACCAGCCTTTTTAACCAGAAAACCTGTAAGCTGCTTTGTTGTATACCGGATTGATTGCGAATTACGGCTTTTTTATACCTTATATATCTATAGGAGAACAATAGGTAACTTGAAAAAGTAACGATATACAATACCATCTCCATGGCACCATAAAAAGGCGACCAAAATTGCCGTCCCATTTCAATCCTTATATCTATAGGTCTGGTAAAAAACCATAAAAAGTAAATGAATTGCCCAAGCGGTAGAATCGCATGCTTTAAATCAGTCCATCGCAAAGTATAGTTTGGAAATAACCTCAACTTGACAAAAAAGAAAAATAGCGGGCCTAAAGAGAGGGTGAAGTAAACCGGTAAAAACCAAAGGCCCGGATGCTCCTTAATTAGGTTTTGATGTAAAATCAAATTATGTACAAGGGTCAACGCAAATGTGAAAAGCAAAGCACCAAAAAACCAGTCCGGTCTTTTATCTGCCCTTTCACGCATAAAATAAAAGGTACCCGTCAGAAATCCCAGGAGTACACCTGCAATTAATGAAATAAGAACGGTCCAATAGGCGAAGCTTAAAAATTGCTCCAACATATTACATGGTTATGGTACCATTTAAAAATGGATTGAATAATCGTTCACGGCCAATGGTAGTATCTTGTCCATGACCAGCATACACCTTTACATCGTTATCCAGCGGTAAAAGTTGCTCTTTTATACTATTAATTAAGGTGTGATAGTCTCCACCAGGCAAATCTGTTCGTCCTATACTGTCATAAAATAATACATCACCTGCGATTAAAAACTTTTCATTGGGTTCGTAAAAAGTGATGCTGGCGGGTGAGTGGCCTGGTGTAAAAAGTATTTCTAAACGGGTATTGCCAAAAGTTACGACTTCACCTTCTTTTAAAAAAGAGCTTGGATCCGGAGATTCATCCGGTAGCGGAATGCCATAATTTTGACAAACAACCGGCATTGATTTTAAGACAGGCAACTCTCCTTCATGGATTTCCAGCCCTAGATTCCATGTGTCTGCTACAAATTTATTGCCGAATACATGGTCCAAATGACAATGGGTATTAATAAGCCGAACTGGTTTCAAATGATGGTCCTCGATAAATTTTTTAAAAATTTCTTTTTCCTGTGGATAATAGCACCCCGGGTCAAAAATTGCACAGGAGCCATCTTCATCTGCAACTATATAGGTGTTTTCCTGAAAAGGGTTAAAAGTGAACTTATAGACGGTTGCCATGGG
>JAGQWW010000371.1 GCA_020436955.1 Saprospiraceae bacterium
CAACCCCCTCGAGGGGGCGGCAGACGATGAAAGGGGGATATGATATATGAAATATGTTATATGAAGTACAAGCGTCCAGCAACCAGAAACTAGCATCCAGATAAATCACCCCCCAACCCCCTCAAGGGGGCGGCTATGGTTTAAAGGCGATTAGCTATTTGCTTCTGGATTTTTGCTAAATCAAAAATCAAAAACCAAGAATCAAAAATCCTCCATCCTCCATCTTCCATCTTTCATCTTTCATCCCCAATCCCATTCTGACCAATCTCACCGTACCCTGTGACGGGCGTCACGGCTAATGCTGTTATATTTTTCGATACTTGCAAGGTGCGTAGAGAGCTAAAGAAGATCCAAGAGTTTTTACTTTATTTTTTATAGGTAAAAAATTCCTTTGGTTTGAATTCCTGATAGGAGTCACTCGTTCGCGAGTGGCTTCTTTTTTTGGTTACTGGATGCTGAGCGGTTAGTCCCTAAGGGAGGGCTAAAGCAGAAATGCCATTAGCTCTTGGCTGCTGGCTATTGGCCAAATCAAAAATCAAAAATCAAAAATCCTCACCCTCCAACCCCCTCAAGGGGGTGGCTACCGTTTAACGGCTATTAGCTTCTGGCTGCTGGCTTTTGGCCAAATCAAAAATCAAAAATCAAAAACCAAGATTCAAAAATCTCCAATCTCCTATCCCCGATCTCCAATCTCCCATCCCCAATCTCTCTTCGAAAAACTGGAAGATCATCAAAAGATTCCCTAACATTGTAGACTAGAAATTTTTCATGTTTGGGGCAGGTGGGTTTCCGCTTGTCCCGTTTTCTTTTAAATAGGCATCTGAAGATGCTTATTCTTTCCCGAAACCAAGGTTGATTTTGCAGCTTACGAAGTAGGATCTGCCAGGGCTGATGGCCTGGGTTCCTTCATCTCCAACGTGTGGATTGTTGGCGCCGGCATTGCCTTGGGTGGCAATGGAATTGACATCTAGGATGTTTTTAACACCGGCAGTAAGATTGATTTTTCTGGACCAAAAGGATTTGCTGATACTGCAATCAGAAAGGGTATATCCGTCTTCGATTCTATTTTCGATGATGGTTTCTCCCTGGTCGTTGGTGGTTTGGAAAGGGAAGACCACTTTGTCATTCATTTTCCAGAAGGTATTGAAGCTTATATCCCATTTTGGGATGCTGTAAGAAAGGGAGGTATTAAATTCATTGACCCAATACATGGCATCCAATTCGTCTTGTATTACAGGAGCATTTTGTGCGATGGGTGCATAGCCTACCTTAATCCCGAAATTTTTGATATCATATCCCAAAGTAAGGTTGGCCCCGTAACTGGTGTATTGTGATCGGTTAAAATAAGCATATTGCAATTGTCCTGTTGAACCTTCATCAAAGGTGAAAAGGTCAATTTTATCTTTGATATTGTTGTAAAAAGTGGAAATGCCGGCTGAGAATTTGTTTTTTTCAAAATTGAACTGCAATTGGTAATTGTCAGAAGTTTCAGCTTGCAAGTCTTTGTTGCCTACGATGTAATGATTGGCATCGATGAAGTAAAAGTATAATTCCTTCAAGGTTGGGCTGCGGAAACCTTTTCCGTAGGAGAATCGGATGTTCAAATTTGTCCATGGGTCCCATTTACCATTCAACGTGTAAGTTAGCGGGGTGGAAAACTTGGAATTGTATGCATAGCGGAGACCTGCTTGAAGTTGAAAATTTTGGATTGGCTTATACCGTAATACACCAAAAGCTGCCAGGTCCAAAATATCCGGTTGATTTCCGTCTTCTGTTTTGATGCGCGTACCATCTGCAGTTTCGTAATTGAATTCGGTTCCTATCTGATATTGAAAGCGAGCATCATTGTCTTTGGTCGCAAATACAGTGCGAGCATTCAGGCCGGTAAAGCGCGAGGTGTCCTGCTCGCCAGCCAATTGGGTCTTTTCATCTGTTTCAAAATCAAGTCGGTAGGATTCTTTATAGCGGGTAAAGTTGCTATATGCCAAAGAGGACCGGGTATACCATTTTTTGCCACATGAACCTTCATGTAAGGCTTTTATGGTACCTCTGTTGGTCAGGTAATAATCGTCAAAAGCGTAGGGTTTGAACTGTGGTCTTCGAACTTCACCCAGGTCATCAACTTTTTCATCAAACCATTCACCGGAGAGTATGATTCTATGGTCATTTACCCAATTGTATCGTAGCGACGCACCCAGGTTGGTTTGTAATTTTGGATTCCAGATGGAGCCTCTCAGGCTGTCTTCACTGGCCGGCAAAAAATGATTTTGACCACCATGTACCTTGAATAATACATCCGGGGTCAAACGAATGCCACCGGTTGCATGATAATTGGTCCATCCTGCAGTTTCAGCAAGCGCAGCAATATTGACTTCAGCGGTATGAAGTTGCGATTTTTTGGTGATGAGGTTGATTACACCTCCCAAAGCGTTGGTGCCATATTGAACGGAAAGGGGACCTTCTACGATTTCTATTTTCTCAATCTGGTTCAAATCAATCTGTGAAAGGTCTACATCATCACCTACGCGTCCAATGATAGGTACTCCATCGACCATGATTTGTACATTTTGGCCTGAGATACCCTGGAGACTCATGGATGACCCCAAAATCAAATCCTGATTGATACGAATATTTAGTTCTTGATTGAGTACATCAGACAAATTGTTGGCTCCTCTTTGCTGAATGGTCTTGGAGGAGATGGTCCGAATAGTATGCAAGGCATTTTTACTGTCGGTTGGAGCAAATTGAGCGGTTATGACGATGTCGTCCAAATCAATATTCCAATAGATAGAATCCAGGGGATTATTCTCATCTTGAGAAAATAGATGAGAGGCAAAAGAACCAACAAAAATAAAAGCGAAAAAGTACCGCGCCATGCCTTTGATTTGATTTCCAATCAAAGGTATTGGAGTTGTGCCCGGTGTGAAAGTTTTTTGTGTAATGAGAATGTCAAATTGTAATGGGTGAATGGGTGAATGGGTGAATGGGGGAAATGGGTGAATTGGTGAATGGGGAAATAGGTGAAAAGGTATGTGGTGGTATGCAGAAGTTTAGGGTGGGAACCTATTATTAAAAATTTGCCGAATAGCGAAAACCGAATAGCGAATACCGAAATAAAAAAACTCCCGGCCAAAATGACCAGGAGTTTTGAAGGTGGTGCGGGACGGAATTGAACCTTGGTTTAGTACATTCCTATTTTGAGGTCTATTGTATTGAAATGTATTGTATTTATTGAGTTTTGTAATAATGAAGCAAAAAAATAGAATGAAGAAACTCAAAAATACTGTCACCAATACTGTCACCACTCAGATTAATAGCTTATTTTTGGAGTGCGAAACATTCCT
>JAGQWW010000372.1 GCA_020436955.1 Saprospiraceae bacterium
TACTACATTTAAAAGCATGGCAATTTTTAAATTAATAACATCTGCCAACCCTCCGATAAGTAGTTGCACAACCGCACCACCCATGATACCGGTCATCAAAATCCCTGCAAAAGAGCCATGGTTTTTGTCAACCGAATTCAAAGCAAGTGAGATGATGATAGGGTACATCACCGACATGAAAAATCCGGTGGCCGGTAACAAGTACAATGCCCAGTCTGCAGGGCCAAACAATCCTAAAATCAGGCTAATAATGCTCAAAAGCGTGAACCATCGAAGTACAACTTTGCTATCCAATAACTTCAATAACACCAGACCCAAAATACCCCCAACCGTCATCAATCCCCAAAAGTAGGACACCGCCGAAGCACCTGAAGTTTCGAAATCAAATCCGTGAAAATCTGAAAGGAATTTTGACATCCAATAGGAAATACCCTGCTCAGAACCTACATATGCAAAGATGCCCAGGAAGTAAAGGACGACCGTTTTGTTTTTGAATAATTCAAGATAACTCGCAATAGTTCCTGCTTTTTCATCTTCCTTTAATTCAACTTTTGAAAAACGGGTAGCCAAAATCAATAAAATCATAAGTAAACTGATAAGGGCAAAAACCAAATAAAGCGCTACCCATGATTTGTCTTCCGGTGTGAAATTGTTGAGGAATCCGACTAGTGTACCTTCTTGTCCACTATGAACATTGGTAACTACCCAAGAGTACAGCAGAGGGCTCACAAATGAGGCCAATCCAAAAACCAACTGAGCCATCACCGAATAAAAAGCATAATTCTCTTCACCGCCACTTACCCGAAGCAATGGATTGATAATGACCTGCAACATGGCCAGCCCGGTACCTATGGTAAAAAGAGAAACCAGGAAAACCCGAAAACCCGGAAAGCTGACAAAGATGATCGAGCCGATTGCACTCAGCAAAAAAGCGACAATGAGCATTTTCTTCTCCTTATATCTTTCCAACAGGATACCTGATGGGATAGACATGAGTCCGTAGGCGATGAAAAAAGAAAAAGGTAAAAATCCACTCATGGTCTCACTCAAATTAAAGTCGCGAGACACACTTGGATTCAAGGCACCCAGGATGTTTGTCAAAAAGGATATCACAAAAAAGATCAAAATGATCAATCCTACCTTGTACAGACTTCTTTGATTGCTTGTATTCATATCAGGTATTTATTCGGCCAGGTTCCATCCCAGCACCTTCACGGTTAAATTGTCGGGTTGGACATTGCCTCTGTCATTCAACAAATAAGCCTTTACCGTTCTTTTTTCGCCCGGCAATAAGCTTACATAATTGTCTTCCCAAAATACAGGTAAAATGGAAAGTCCGGTTGTCTTATCAATGATACTCAATTCATTGAAAAATGCCAGATGATCACTGGTGTTATTCAAATCAACTTCTACCCGTACGGTATCACCCTCTACTTTGGTAGCGCTTAGAATTGAAATAGTAGCTTTTGGCATACCATTGATGGCAGTAAAATCAGCATAGGCCGTATTGCCAGTTACAAACCATTGCGAATTTTCAAAATCAAGCACATCCGGTTTTCCGGACAACCAATAAAAATTATCAGTTACAAGGTTTCCTTTTTGGTTCAATAGTCGCAAGTCAAGGAAATAGGTGGGTGGAACTTCCTCTAGGTCTGCTAATGAATGAATTTTTTTAGAAAAAGCATTGGGCGAATCTATTTCAATCACCTTTTCAAAAAGTACCTGACCGGATAAATCCAAAAATTTTATTTCAGCCTTTAGGGCTTCTTTCCATTCCTTTTCCTGGCTGGTTATGTACACGCCTTTGTCCTTGTAATTGTAGGCGATGTTGACGGGTTGGCAGGCATTTTTAGTTGCATAAAACGCAGCATTGGGCATCAGGTAATAATCATACAATTGCCACATCATTGCCGGCCAGGCCGAATTCAACATCCATTGGATGATGCCTGTGGTTTCGGGCCGATTGACATGGAATGCTTCAAACATACCCCGCATGGCTTCAAAACTAGCCATTTGTGCCTTCTGAGCAAATTTTTCTACATCGTCATCCATACCATAACGAGCCTCAAAAGCAGGCATCCAATTTTCAAAACTGGCAAATTCTCTCCTTCCTAAATGGAAGGCCCAAATGCTATCGACCGGCCATAGATTTTCTTGGGGTATCATCTTGCGAATGCTTTCCATTGGAGCCATTTGCAAGCCAGGCCCTGTCTCGGTATTGAAACCAAATGCTCCACCCCGGCTATCATCTTCATACCAGTAATTGGGGGTCACGTAGCTATAGGGACCATTCATTTTTACACCACTTTTACCGGTTACCTCACTGGTGCGACCACCACAACTATTCAAAATGGGCCGGGTGCCGTCTTCCTCCGCCAACATGGCATTCATGCTCTTTTCAAGCTCGGGAATCAGTAGCTTGTCGCTGCCATAGACCCAAAGGAAAACACTGGGATGATTTCTCAACCACTTTACCTGGTCTTGATAAGCATTTGTGTGCTCCTTGATTTCTTTTTCCGTTTTGATCGCCAAATACTCATCTTCTTCCCGTCCGCAATAGTCTTTCCATTCCCATTGGCAACTCCAGCCAATCATGACCAAAATGCCGTATTGATCCGCATAGTCATAAATTTTGCTGTTTTTGCCCCAAAATCCCTCCAGTCTGATAGTATTCAGGTTCATGTGTTTGACGTAGCGGATTTGGTCTTCTACCTTTTCGTCAGGGTCATCCAAAAAGATGTCATCTACCCATCCTCCACCGGTTATCAGGATCTCTTTCCCATTGATTTTGTAACCCCGATGGCCTTGTTCGTTGAAGTAATCTTCAATTTTTCGAATGCCAAATTGGGTAGCAAAAACATCTGATTCATCTGCATTAACGGTTAGGGTTGCTTTCATTTGGTAGAGCTCCGGGTTGCCCATATTGTTGGGCCACCAGAGTCTTGGGTTGTTGATGTTCAATGCAGGGAATTCGTCAGGGGAAAGAGTTATCCGTTGGGTTTGCCCTCCTTGGATTGTTATCTTTTTTACAATGGAGGTATTGTCAAAAGAAATGGTTATTTCACCGGTCTTATTTTCAGTACTTAGATTTTGAATTTCGCATAGAATTTCCACTGTTGCCTTGGAAGGATTCGTAACTTCAAAATCCGGTTTTACAAATACATTTTTAAGGGCAAGCGAACCGGTTTTTTTTAAGTGAACAGGTCTCCAGATTCCCAGGTTGTCATCGGGTGGCCATGGATTCCAATCCACAAAGCCAATTGTTAAATCACCCCATGTTGGTGGTATTACCTCGATGGCCAGTGCATTTTTCCCTTTTTTTAAAAAGTTGGTAATGT
>JAGQWW010000373.1 GCA_020436955.1 Saprospiraceae bacterium
TGAGTTTTTTGAATTGGTCGGAGGGGATGGCGGCTCTTTCACATTTTTTTTCAAATACCTCTAGGATATCAATATCGGAGAGGTCCACCATAGAGGCATCCAGTCCTTTGGCTTCGAAATTTTGTTTGCTGAGTTTGACCCTGAGTACTTCGAGGTGGAGCTCAGCTGCCAGGCTTCTGATTTCTTTATCCACATCTACCGGGATGGTATCGTCTTCTATGATGACCTCCACCCATGGGGTCAATTCGTTTTCATGTCTTTGAGCAAATTCGACCAGTCTTTCTTTTACATTATCAACATTATCTTTGATGGATTTTAATCTTCTAAAGACAGGAATATTCAATCTTTGAATATTGATAAGTTTGTTACCTTCAAAATCTACGATGACCACTTCTTTTGGGTCCGCTACTTCACTGAAATCCAGTGGTATGATAGAACCACAATAACGCACATGTTCCTTATTACCAATAGCTTGTGGTCGATGAATGTGTCCAAGGGCGACATAGTGAAATGCCTCCGGGATGTCTTCAATTCTGATATTAGCTTCATCGCCAATGTAAATGTTATTCTGCTTTTCCTCTGTTTTTGCTCCGTAAGCAAATAGGTGACCGGTGCCTATTACCGGGATATTTTCTACTTGATTCGCAGTGCAAGCCTTCCCCATAACCTCAAAATGCATTTTTATGGCTTGCCTGATCTTATCGACCCTTTCCAGGCCAGATTCTTCTTCTTTTGCAAACACCAGGTCCCGATCACGAAGGAAGGGGATAGCAGCAACAGTAGCCAAGGGTTCCCCGTGGTTGTTTTTAAGGCGCAGGACTGCTTCTTCATTGTTTTCCGGAGCAGCACCCACTACATGTACTTTTAATACCTTTAAAAGCTCCTTAGGAGCCTCTAGCATGGAAGGAGAGTCATGATTGCCGCCAATGATAACTGCGTGCTGGCAATTGGTCTGTGATAAACGGACGAGGAAATTGTAATACAATTGCTGGGCATTGTTGGAAGGATTGAAAGTGTCAAAAATGTCACCTGCAACCACCAATATATCCACTTGCTGGTCAGCGACTGTTTGCAATACCCAATCCAGAGCAAGTGCGTGTTCTTCCACACGTTCGTGATTGTTGAAGCGTTGCCCAAGGTGCCAGTCAGAGGTATGTAATAGACGCATTAGCCGGGATTTGTATCAGACATCTTTTCAATTAAAAATACCGTCAAAAAGCCTGCAATCATAAGTGCTATACAGCCAAGAATGTAGGGTTCTCCCTGAAAATCAATTGGTAAGACGGATTGTTCCAAAAATGGAACTTGTTCCCCTTTAGAATTTTCTCTATAAGAAATGACGTTTCTCCAGGGCCAGATTTTATTTAAAGATCCCAACATAAATCCGGCTAAAAGTGCCATAGTTGGGTCATGATATTTTTTGAATGTCCAGGTCAGCACCCTTGAAAAGGCAGCCAATCCTACCAAAGCACCGGCCGCAAATACAATAAGTACCTGTAAACTGCCGGGGTCTAGTGTTTTTAAAGCATTTTTTACAGAAGGTATGATATAGGTGTACATTCCCATTAAGAGCAGAATAAAGCTACCGGAGATACCGGGGAGCATCAGGGCAGAAATAGCCAACATGCCTGATACAAAAACAAACCATAAGGCCGTGTTTCCTTGTGCCGGAGTTGCGACGGTGATAAAATAAGCAACAGCCGTTCCCATAATAAAAGCCACGATAGCCGTGGCATTCCTGTTTTTGATCATTTTTCCTACAAAAATGACCGAGCCTAAAATAAGCCCAAAGAAAAATGCCCATAATAAAACAGGGTAGTGGTCTAAAATCCAGGAAATGCCAAAAACACCAACGATTACTCCCATCGCCATGCCGGCCATAAGAAACAATAAAAAGTTTCCGTTAATGGCCTTCCAAAAACCGGCAACACCATTTTCTCGAAATCCTTTAATTGCTTCAGGCCCAAAAGCTTTAATAGATTGTAGCAGCTTTTCATAAATCCCGGTGATGAAAGCAATAGTACCTCCTGAAACACCCGGAATTACCTCCGCAATACCCATTGCCGTCCCTTTAAACAGATTGGGCAAGCCATTTTTAATCGAAAATTTCTCCACCTGTTATATAAATTTAGCTTCAAAGGTAAATAAGGGTTTGGCTAAAAAAGAAGCTTCTGTTATGTTTGTTTTTCAAATTTGAAACGTGAAGATTTATATCATAGCAGGGGAGGCCTCCGGAGACTTACACGGAAGTAAGTTAATAGAAGAGATTTTAAAAAAATCACCGGAAACAGACATACGTTGTTGGGGCGGAGATTTAATGGCAAAAGCCGGAGGTAAAGTCGTAAAGCACTACAGGGATCTTGCTTTCATGGGCTTCTGGGAGGTCATTACCAACCTTTCCACCATTCTTTCCAATATTTCATTTTGTAAAAAAGATATAGAAGCCTTTAATCCTGATTTGATTATTTACATTGATTATCCGGGCTTCAACTTGCGTATTGCCAAATGGGCAAAGCAAAAGGGTTACCGCAACTTCTACTATATCTCGCCTCAAATATGGGCCTGGAATACCGGTAGGGTACATCAAATCAAAAAGAACATTGATGTAATGGCTGTTATCCTGCCTTTTGAAAAGGAATTTTATAAGGAGCATGGAATGGAAGTCGATTTTGTTGGACATCCACTCCTGGACTTCACTGAATCATTGCAAGTAGATCCTGATTTCAGGCAGCTCAATCACCTTGGAAATAAAGAAATAATCGCCTTGTTACCCGGTAGCCGAAAACAGGAAATTCTAAAAATGCTTCCAACAATGTTGGCCTTAACCGTTGATTTCCCGGACTACCAGTTTGTCGTAGCAGGCGCTCCTTCCCAGGATAAGTCCTTTTATGAAGGTATGTTGGCTCCTTTTGAAAATGTCTCCTTCATTCAGGGAAACACATATGGGTTGCTTCAAAACGCAAAGGCAGCTCTCGTCACTTCAGGTACCGCAACTCTTGAAACCGCTTTATTTGAAGTCCCTGAAATAGTATGCTACAAAGGTAATACCCTGTCTTACCTGATAGCCCGACAGGTAATTAAAGTAAAATACATCTCACTGGTAAACCTAATTCTCGATAGACCCCACGTGAAGGAACTTATCCAGTCAGATTTTAATGCCATCCAATTAAAAAAGGAACTAACTGCCATTCTTCAGCCTGCGAAACAAGCTGAACTCAAAGCCGGATACAAAGAATTGAAAAATAAACTAGGCAATACCGGCGCCGCCAAACGCACCGCTGATTTAGTAGGCAGAAGTATTATGTTTGGGATGGAGGATGAATGATGGAGGATGGAAG
>JAGQWW010000374.1 GCA_020436955.1 Saprospiraceae bacterium
TAAATCGACCACAACCACTGCGGCCCAAATCGTGCCTGCCATGGCGAGGGCAAACTGGAAAAAATCGGTCCAAATCACACCGGTCAGACCGCCCAAAGCGGTGTAGGCGATTGTCACTATAGAAGCAATCAGCAGGGTTTGTTCAGGACTCAATCCCAATAAGATTCCACCTATTTTAATTGCTGCCAATGAAACGGAAGCCATGATCATGATATTGAAAAATACCCCAAGGTAAATGGCTCTGAAACCCCTCAAAAAAGCAGCGGCTTTTCCACTATAGCGCAATTCATAAAATTCGAGATCTGTTGCGATTCCTGACCTTCTCCATAATCTTGCATATACAAATACGGTTAGCATGCCTGTCAGCAAAAAGGCCCACCAGACCCAATTGCCGGCCACTCCGTTTCTTCTTACAATATCTGTTACCAGGTTGGGAGTGTCGGCAGAAAAGGTAGTCGCCACCATAGAAATACCCAACAGCCACCAGGGCATATTCCGACCCGAAAGGAAATACTCATCATAACTTTTTCCTGCTCTTTTGGAAAAATACAATCCAATAACCAGGGAAAGCAGAAAAAATCCGCCGACGATGGTCCAATCCAGGTTGGAAAGCTGCATAGGTTTGTTTTTAAGTGTTGTACAAAGCGCGGTAAAAATAAAAGGATTTTTAATTCAGTCGCAGTTCGTCTACAAAGAGCCATGCTTCATAGCCTGCGCCTGCTCCTCCTTCCGGGATGATTCCGTATCTTTTGACTACAATTTTTACCTTTTGAACGGTGGTTTCCGGAAATTCCATCTCAAAGGGTACAATCTTTTGCAAGCCTGCTTCAACTTCTTTTTGCATCAATAATTCATAAGTTCCTGCTGCAGTCAAGTTGTAAATTTCCACCGATTGTGGTGCATAGATCCATTGACCGGGACCGTGGAAAAATCGAGTGGAGAGCGAGTGCAGGGTCGTTGGCGTATCAAAGTCGAGGGTGAGCTCCAAATCTTTTCCACTAAATCCTATCCACTCATTGTCGCCATATTTTTCATTGGAACCATTGATCCCATTTAGCAGGGAGGCAACGCCATAGCCTGCATACACTTTAGAAGGTGCTTCTTTTAAAACAGCCTTTTGGCCCATTCCCTTATGATATTGAATTGCTATAATTTTGCGATTACCGGGTTGCCTGCCTGATTTTTGGGCCCTGGCCGTTATGGTTTCATCCTTTGTCACTCGAATGGTATCTCCGGGTTGGAATTTGATAAGTTTTTCACGGTCACCCAAAGTATAATAAATTGCTGCTTCCGGATGAATGGTCTGAAGGGTTACACCAACAGCGCCTTTCAGAATGTGGAAATCACTTTTTATCGACAAGGTTTTATCTGCATAATGAAGTCCGGTCTTGTCCCACCAGTTAAAGTGGTCATCCAGCCTTTTTACAAAACTGGCGAAATCTTTCCTTTCGGGATTGGTCCAACCTACCTCTGCCATTGCTTGCATCCGAGGCAACACCATGTATTCCACCTTGTCTTCGGTTTCCATGTATTCAGTCCAGACATTACCCTGAGGACCCAGGATATATTTGGAAGCTTCCTTGTCTAATTCTGTTGGTACAGGTTCAAATCCATACACTTTTTCCAAGGGATTATAACCGCCTATGGCAAGTGGTTCCGTAGGCTCGTCCGATTGATAATAATCCAGATAACAATAAGAGGTAGGCGTCATAATCACCCCATGGCCCGCTTGTGCAGCTTCTATGCCTCCTTGTGTGCCACGCCAGCTCATTACAGTGGCATTGGGCGCCAATCCGCCTTCCAATATTTCATCCCATCCGATGATTTGCCGGCCATTTGCATTTAAATATTTTTCAATGCGTTGGATAAACCAGCTTTGCAGATCGTGTTCATCATGGAGTCCCAGGTCTATTATTCTGGCCTGACAATTTGGGCATGATTTCCATCGGGTCTTTGGACATTCGTCTCCGCCAATGTGGATATAAGTAGAAGGAAAAAGCGCCATTACTTCGTCCAATACATTTTCAAGAAATTCGAATGTCTCTTCTTTCGGGCAAAAAACTTCATCGAAGACTCCCCATTTGGTGGCAGCTTCATGTGGACCACCAGTACAGGATAATTGGGGATAAGCAGCCAGGGCAGCCTGGGCGTGTCCCGGCATTTCTATTTCCGGAATAATAGTAATTTGTCTGTCCGCCGCATATTGAATAACCTCTTTTATTTCTTCCTGGGTATAAAAACCTCCATACTTTTTTCCATCGAATCTTTGCGGTTGATCATTGTAATGGCCAATGAGGGTTTCTTTTCTGTACGCCGCAATCTCCTGTAATTTTGGATATTGTTTGATTTCAATTCGCCATCCCTGGTCTTCGGTTAAGTGCCAATGAAAGGTATTGAATTTATAAGTGGCTAACAGGTCTATGTACTTTTTTACAAAAGAAACCGGGAAAAAATGGCGACAAACATCGAGGTGCATACCGCGATACACGAAACGTGGTTCGTCCTGAATAACTAAACAAGGAATTTGATTGTCAAACCTGATAAGCTGCATCAAGCTTTGTACACCATAAAAGGCTCCTGCCCCCTGATTTGCAGTTATCTCTATTTTGTCCTTTTTAATAGAAAGGGTATAAGCCTCTTTCCCTTGAATTGCATCAGCATGTGACAATATCAAATTTGCTTTGTCAGCTGTATGTACTCGCTGGACGGTATTACCATTTGTAGCAAGGAAATCACTCAGGAATGCAGCACTTTTTTCAATTGAATTTTCATACAAAATGAAAAAAGTATCAGGCATTTCAAAAGTGCCGGATTTTATTTCCAATTGGTTGGGTTGCGGGATAATGGAAACGTCCTGAGCAGAAACATTTAAAGCTATCAGGCAAAAAACAAAGGCATAGATTTGATTCATATGGTGTGGCGCTTAGGATTCCAAAGGTAAGCAACAGCCTTTTAAATTTTAGTCGGAATCCTAAGCGCCCATATTTTATTGAAGTGGGGTGACGGTCACCCATTGGCCTTTAGTGCTGGCATAAATTTCAGGATTATACATCGCCTCAGTTGAAATGGCAGGTAAATAGAAATTACCTGCATATGCAGCATTCAATTGAACTTCGTACGTCAAATTGTTTTGGTAATTCAAGTTGTAATACACGTAAATTCTGTCGTCTCTGAATTCTTCGTAAGATACCCTACCGGTATTCTGTGTATTGCTCATGCCATCAAAACGTGAATTGGTAATCTCCCAGCCGGAGGGGAAAATCGAGGTCAACTCCATTTCACGCAAGATCCTATAATTACTCAATCCATTATTCACCT
>JAGQWW010000375.1 GCA_020436955.1 Saprospiraceae bacterium
CTTATAATTCCTTGTGCAAATTCAGCTTTCCATTCGCGATTTACACGAATACGATAACCAAAGTTTGCATTTCCAAATTCCGTGTGTTCAAAAATAGGTTCCCCTTTTGCCAACTTGTCCACTTCGGTCTGGCTCAACCTCAATCGAACCGCATTGCCTTGAATCCTCAATTTCATTAGAATATTTTTAGTTAAACCAACCTCCAAATATAGCTGTATCCGCAATTATTATTTTCAAAAAAAGGCAATTTATCCGGTACATGTCAAGTCAACGTAAATATAAATGACCTTTCCCGCCCTTTTTTGTGCGCAGCATCACACAAGCTATTTTTTACTTTTTAAAAACTTACCAAAATCTTCAGCGGAACGGGTATTCAGACACGCTTCATTGGTTAAGCCACCTTTACGGGCAGACAACACCCCAAAATGAATATCGTGAATCCCTTCTTTACTGTGAGCATCCGGATCGATACTGATAGGCACACCCTTTTCCATGGCATAGGGTATCCAGGTCCAATCCAAATCCAAACGCCAGGGGTGAGCATTCAACTCAATCGCTACTCCATTGGCGGCGCAGGCATCAATTATTTTTTTGTGGTCCAGTGGATACCCTTTTCTCGACAACAACAATCGTCCGGTCGGGTGGCCCAAAATATGGGTGTAAGGATTTTCCACTGCCTTCAAAATACGTTGTGTAGCCTTTTCTTCATCCATATTGAGATTGCTATGCACTGAAGCGATGATGCAATCAAACTGGGCCAGGATGGAATCGTCATAATCCAGGGAACCATCATTTAAAATGTCGGATTCTATGCCTTTAAAAATGGTAAAATCCTTCATTTTTTGGTTCAAGGCATCAATTTCTGCCCATTGTTGGTGCAGACGATCTTCCTTGAGGCCATTGGCATAGAAAGCTGACTTGCTATGGTCAGTTACCACAAAGTATTGGAAGCCATTGGATTGGACATATTTTGCCATCTCTTCCAGACTATGCAGACCGTCACTATACGTAGTGTGATTATGGACGACACCCAGGATATTTTCCTCTTCCACCAGGTCAGGCACCTTTCCTTTGATTGCCATCTCTAGAAAATAGTCTTCTTCCCTCAACTCCGGCTCCAGGTAAGGAATACCGGCAGTTTCAAATACCTGATGCTCTTCTTGCAAATTTTTGAAATCCTTGCCCGGAAATGCTTTTACCCAGGCATCCATAAATTCGCCTGTCGCTGAATAACGGAATTCTTTGGAACCAAAATCACCTGCTTCACAAGTATAAATCTGAACCGGCGTTTCTTTTGCACTGGTAGCGGACCAGCCATTTTCAAAAGCTTCTTTTTCAGTTAAAAATCCCTCTTCAAACAGCTTGGATGCATCTACTTTGGTGCCTATCAACACTTCAATTTGTTTCACCACATTACATCGTCTTCGCATCTCCCCTACCAATTCGATGCGCGCACCTTCAAATTTGGCCCTCAAAGCATTGACCAATTCAAGCGCTTCTTGTTCCAGACTTGCATAATGAAATTTATCTCTGGACTTTAGATGGTATTCAAGTTTTGCTTTTAAAT
Source organism: Saprospiraceae bacterium (assembly GCA_020436955.1). Taxonomy (GTDB): domain Bacteria; phylum Bacteroidota; class Bacteroidia; order Chitinophagales; family Saprospiraceae; genus JAGQWW01. The sequence continues at coordinate 1,568 of JAGQWW010000375.1, forward strand.
CATCCTGGGTCTTTTTCCCAAATCCCTTCAGTTCAATCAGTCGATTTTCATTGCAGGCATACAAAAGCTCTCCTACTGTTTCAACGCCCAGATCCTTCCACACAACCCATACTTTTTTAGGGCCAAACCCTTTGATACCCAGCATTTCCCTAACGCCTTCCGGCGTCTGTTCCCTGTATTTTTCAAGTGTCGACATGGTACCCGTCTCCAACAATTGCCCAATTTTATCAGCAATTGCAGCTCCTACACCCTTTATCTGCTTGATATCTTCCATCGGCATATCAGCAAGGGGCTCACCCAATTTTCGTAGGGTGATATAAGCATTGTTATAAGAACGAATTTTAAAAGGATTCTCCTGATGCAGTTCCATCAGGTTTCCTAATTCCTTAAAAGCATTCGCTATTTCTTTATTGGACATTTTTTGCGGTTTGCGGTTTGCGGTATTCGGTTTGCGGTAGTTGAAACGGCTAAAAGTCAATAGCTTATTTCAATCTGGTCATCAATCCTGCGTTTAATCCATGTTCCATGGAACGGACACGGTGGCCGTATTTCATATCATAAAACCACCAGCGGTAATCGAAGCGCAGCAGGTTGCCGGTTTCCATCTGCCAATAGGCCATTAGGTTGATATCGAAATCAAAATATTTTGGAAACCCAATGAAGTAATTCGCAGGGCCCTTGTATTCTTTTTCCGGTAAAATATAGTTGCTGGAAGCAAATCTAGGACGCATACTCCAACCAATCAAAGGTAAACTGACATTGCCTTCATAAAACCATCTGTCTCCGGGATTATTTTTAAAAGTACAGGCTCCTGTCAGTGCCAGGGTTGCCTGTGCGTCAAATTGCTGACTCCGGTTGGCAGTACGACCTGCAAAGTTGATTTTCAAAGTAGCGCCCAGAAATACATTTACTTGCTGATCACTTGCCACCTGATAAACAAATTGCTGCCGGTAGGTGAATTGATTCAGGTTCATACTACCGGGATATTTGGCGTGGTTGTTAACCTTTCCAAATTTATATATAGCTCTTGCCCTGTCCATTTTTTCCGCATTCCAACCTTCCTGTCCCAGGTGCATTTGCGGTACAAATCCACGATATCGCAGTGGCGATTGATAGTCGTCTTTTGATTGATAAAAACTCACGCCAATTCCAAAAGGGAGGTATTCCCTTTTAGAATTATCTTGCCCCCAAACAGTGGAGGAAAGGAAAACAAGTAGAAAAAAAATCGGATAAAATTTCATCCTACCAGTGGTTTTGATTTGTAAGTTTGGCGAAAGTAATGGAATTTCTCTTCTATGACGAACAATTTGTCCGGCAAAAAAGCAGTGATTGATCTTGGCACCAATACCTTTCATTTATTGGCTGTTGAGATAGATGAAAATGAACAAATGCATTTTTTGTTCAGGGAACGCATTTTTGTAAAATTGGCTGAAGATGGTATACAAAGCATAGGTCCTGCACCATTCCAACGCGCAATTAAGGCCATGACTGTTTTTAAAAATAAATTGGACGAGCTGGGCATTGACCATTTCAAGGCATTTGGCACCGCAGCCTTAAGGACTGCAACCAATGGACCTGACCTTATCCATGCAATTAAGGAAAAAACCGGCATCGAAGTAGCACTGATCGACGGATTGGAGGAAGCGCGACTTATCCATCTTGGTGTGAGTCAGGCTGTGCCCTTCGACCACACCAAACAACTTATCATGGATATCGGCGGCGGCTCGGTAGAGTTTGTCATTGCCA
>JAGQWW010000376.1 GCA_020436955.1 Saprospiraceae bacterium
GCCTACTTTCTCCGTAACAAATCCATACCGCCATCCTGCATGTGCATTTACTTCTGTATGGCCTTTAAATTTTACCAAAGCGCCGCAAGAGTCAGCATCCAGGTGCAAGGGAATGATGTTGTATGCAAATTCTTCAGGTGCCAGATGAATGGGCACTTCATAGCGATTATCGCTTCCCTGAATTTTATCGAGTATCGTATATGTTGCTTGTGCAGAGGAAAGATTGTACCTCAAATCATCGTTCCGGTATTGTCTGAAATAACCACCTATCCCTTCATGGTTGAAATCGAAGGTCGACATGCGGCGTACATAATGGTACATGCTATCATTGAATGCTAAATCGCTCAAACCCGCCAGTCTTTTATAGGCTTGTAAAGGATATTCATCGGAGTACGACTCTCGCCACATTCGGTTGATGATTTCTATTCCATCAGACTCCATGATTGCGAGTAAGATTTGATAGTTCTCATAAGTATTTTTCCAATCGCCAAAGGTTTCAACGTGATACATATCCATACCCCAGGCAGAGACAAATTGTGGATACAAAAGATTACGCATAAAATTGGCGTGAGTCTCCCAAAAGATACCCGCATTTTGCCATACCAGCCCCAAGCCATTGGTAGTACGTGCATCGATATTTGCCTGGGCCTGCATGCTATGGGCAAATTCATGTGCTGCTACTCCTCCATCTCGCATGGCATTTGGATGCGCCCAAAAGGCACCAATCACTCCATCTGCGTCACCACCATTGGCCCAGCCCATGGCACCATTGGATCCCCAGGTGTTGTACATTACGATAGGGACTTTGAATTCAGACAATCGGGTGCCTGCACCATCGTCAACAAATCCAAGTGTTTTAAATTCGCGATAAATAAACTCCATCGTATCCAGAATCGCCTGGGGAGCAAATCGCAAATCAGGATCCGAATAATTGGCAGGATCAGTCCCTACGGTATTACCCCAAATCAGGATGAAATTTTCAGATTGATCGGTTTTATCCCAACTAAACTGGGCCCCATTCGGGTCGTTGGTATTCTGCAGGTAAGCAGGAATGTAAACTGATTTTTGAGCGAAAAGTGTTGTTGTAAAGCAAATTAGTCCAAATACTAAAGCGTAGTAGGTTGATCTCACGGTTGATGGCGTTAATGATGTAAAAAAGGAGGGAATTGTCGAGGTTGGGGAAATTCAAAGATATGGATAATTACAATAGGATGAAAGATGGGGGATGGAGGATGAAGGATGGGGGATTCTTGGTTTTTGATTTTTGGGTCTTGATTTTTGATTTTGATTTGTCTTTTTCAATATTCCATTTTTTGGAACTATACAATAGAGCCGCCCCCTTCAGGTGGTTAGGGGGTGATTTTTTTCTTGTTTTCCGAATTTCAAATTTACCCTATCCCTTATAGGTCGAGGGCATGTTCTTGACCTACCATTTAAAAAAGCTAATAGCTAAAATCAAATGGCCAATAGCCTCAAAAACTAAAGACCGCATACTGTAAACTATGTCACTAAAAAACAACTACTCTAGGCTTACCTTTGAACCATCAATTTACTTGAACTTCAGGATGCGTTAATTTGTTCTATATTATTGATTTAAAAGAACTTACTAACTTCTCCTAAAAATAAAAAACAGGAAAAATGTCTAAGAAAACCATGATTGGTCTTGATACCAAAGACTCCAAAAAATTAGCGGAGAAATTGAACGCATTGTTGGCTAATTATCAGCTATTTTATATGAATACCCGTGGTTTCCATTGGAATATCAAAGGTGAAAAATTCTTTGAGCTGCACCTGAAATTTGAAGAATTGTATACTGATTCTCAATTGAAAATAGATGAGATTGCAGAAAGGATATTGACCCTGGGATTCACTCCTCTACACGCATTCAAAGATTACATGGAGGAAGCGTCTGTCAAAGTAGCAAAGAATGTTACCAATGGTAAGGAAGCCGTGAAATGTATATTGGATGCCTACCAGATTTTGCTTCCACTCGAAAGAGAAATCCTTGACCTTTCCGGTGAGATGAACGACGAAGGAACCAATGCCCTAATGAGCGACTACATCCGCGAACAGGAAAAACTGGTCTGGATGTATAGTGCGTTTATGGGGGAATGATTTTGCGGGATGTGTGGTGCGGGATGCGGGATGCGGGATGCGGAAATTAAAGAGGGTTGCGAGAACACGCAACCCTCTTTGGTTTTATTTGAAAAATTCAAAAATCAAGACTCAAAAACCAAAAATCTAAAATCACCCCAGCTTCCCCAACTCCTCTTCCAAAATTTTGATTCTGGCTTGGCCGTCGGCTAGTTTTTGGCGTTCGCGGTCTACTACCTGGGCAGGGGCTCCGCTAACGAATCGTTCGTTGCTGAGTTTTTTCTCAATGGAGGTTACAAAGCCTTTTTGGTACTCGAGTTCTTTTTCCAATTCTGCTTTTTTCTCCTCTACATTAACTTCTACTTCTGCTCCCAGGTAATATTTTTCAGCACCGGATAGGAATGCAATACCTTGTCCGGCATCCGTTACTTCAAGGCTGGTTAGGTTGGCAGCTTTGCTAACCAATTCAGCCATACCATCTTTGCTGAAAAGTTTTTCTGTAGCAGGTACTTTTTCAGGGAACAATGGATATGCATCCTTGCTGCTTAATGCATTTGCATTTCTGGTTTCACGTATTTTAGTTACCAGGGTTTGTGCTTTGGCAACTTGCTCAACCAATTCTTTATCGTATGCCTTCAAGGTTGGGAACAAGGAAACTACATTGTCTTCTCCGTTTGAACGGTCCTTCAACTGGTGCCAGATTTCTTCTGTGATGAATGGCATGAATGGATGTAGCAAAGACATCTGGTCTTCGAAAAACTGGATGGTCCTATCGTAGGTGGTTTTTGAAATAACCCCACCTGAAGGCTTAATCCACTCCAGGTACCAGCTACAGAAATCGTCCCAAATCAATTTGTAAAGTGCCATGATAGCATCAGAAAAGCGATACTCTTTCAGCACTTCGTTAATTTCGTTGGCTACTTGCTGCAACCTGTTTTCAAACCATTCGGTTGCCAGTGTCTCTACCTTATCGGCAGCTTTATCTTCTACCTTCCAACCTTTTATCAATTTGAGCGCATTCCACATTTTATTACAAAAGCGGGAACCCTGCTCGCACAACTTACTTTCATTCAATACCTGACCTGTTTCCGGATCAATTGGCGCATCGAAAATGATATCGTTACCGGCAGATGAACAGGAAAGGATTCCAAAACGTACACCATCTGCACCGTAATTTTCAATCAAGGTTAAAGCATCGGGGCTATTACCC
>JAGQWW010000377.1 GCA_020436955.1 Saprospiraceae bacterium
TGTCTTTAATTTCTTTGCTGATTTCAGGGCAACCTCCTTTTAAAGGATCTCCAGCAGCAGTAGGACATCTGTCGATACCATCATGCAATCCGTCGCCGTCCGTATCAGGACAACCATTGCTTGCCGCCGGTCCTTTTACGGTAGGACAATCATCTGCGCTATCGATAACACCGTCACCATCCTCATCTTTCATAGGGCAACCTTTTCTTTCAGGAGGTCCTGCCAGGTTTGGACAATCGTCAAATTTGTCTGCAATTCCATCCTGGTCGGTATCAGGGCAACCGGATGTGTATTTGGTTCCCATTTCACCATTACAAAGGTCATACTTGTCGGCAACGCCATCTCCATCGCTGTCCGGACAGCCATCAGTTTCTCTTGAGCCTGGTTCTTCAGGACAATGATCTTTTTCGTCTACGATACCATCTCCGTCTTTATCCTTATCCGGACAACCTTTGGTTGCTGCCGGTCCGGGCTCTTGTGGACAATCATCAAATTTGTCTGCGATTCCGTCTTCATCTTCATCCGGGCAGCCACCTGCTGAAGGTTTTCCAGCTTCATCAGGACATGAATCATTAACATCTGTGACTGTATCGCCATCGCGATCAGGGCATCCTTCTGCAGTAACATGGCCTGGTTCATCCGGACATTTATCCATTTCATCTGGAATGGTATCGCCATCACGATCAGACATTTGGTTGGGATCCTTTTTCTGGAAACGCAAAAGATAACCCAAGCCAAACTCGAGGTTATCTCTGTTTTCAAGGGTAGCTTTTCTGTAAGCTGCCTGAAGATTGATGGAACCGTTTTTACCGACAAAAATATTGGCGCCAATTCCTATAGGGAATTGTAAATGTGCTTCATCAAAATTTTCAAGAGAAAAACCTCCTCCCAAAACCAGGTAAGGACTTAATTTGGTAGCCTTTGGAAAAAATGGAAACTGAATGGTCGCATCCATTCCAAAAGTGGTGATTTTATTTCTGTTGCCTGCGATTTCAGCGACTCCTATTCTTAAAGGGATGGACAAATTTGCCCAACTGCTTAGAGAGCGGAAATAGCTCAACTCAAGGCCATTGGTCACACCTAAGGTGTCAATACTATTTGGTACACCATAATCGATGATCAAAACCTTTGCGGCAAGACCATGCGGTGTCAATTCTTGTGCGGAAATCTTTTGGGAAAGCAGAAATGCAAAGAATAGTGTTAAAACTAAAATCGGTTTTTTCATCTCAGTCGACAATTTTGTTATGGGATTACAGGGGCCCAATTAAATCGGTTGGGAGTTCGTCGCCTGTATCTTCTCTAAAGTATGATTATTTATCCTCGGGATGTTGGAAAGAAGGATGTACCAATTTCATCCTCATTTTAACACTTGCTTTCTGATGCAAAAGTAAATATACCCTTGCTTCCATGCTTGAAAATCTTAACATTAACTCAAATTTTTATACATGAAAATTATAAGTAACTGTTAATCAATCATATGCAGGTGTAGTTTTCCTTCTCTTCACCTATTAAAGGAAAAAATCTTGCCAAACATTAAGATTTTTTACAACATGGTGAAAATTGAGCAAAATCACCGTCCTCGTTGAGTTAAATCATTGAGGGCTATAATAAGTATGGGATAAATTAGAGCTATTAATCAACTAAACCATTTTGCCATGTTTTACAATCTAGGAATCGGAACAGTTATTCTTCGTTTTTACCTTATGATGGCCGTTGTAATCATAGCCGGTTTTACCGGTCATTGGTGGTTATCTCTTCTTGCATTGCCTATCATGTTGAGTATCATGACAGGTTATTCTTTCAAGAAAAATACGGAGGAAAAACACTGATTAGCCCAGAAAGGCAATCAATACACCGGCAGCTACAGCTGACCCAATCACACCAGATATATTGCTCGACATCGCATATTGTAATATGTGATTGTTTGGATCATACTTGAGTGCAATTTCATTGGCAACTCTGGAAGCCATTGGAACTGCACTCAATCCTGTTGCACCAATGAGTGGATTGATTTTCTTTTTTGAAAACAGGTTGTACACCTTCACTGCCAATATGCCTCCCGCTATAGAAATGGCAAAAGCTAAAAAGCCGCCTACAATAATCATTAGCGTCTGAGACTGCAGAAAAGTGTGTGCACTCATGGTAGCGCCTACCGTCAATCCAAGAAAGATGGTAGCGGTATTCATTATTGTATCAGAAGCTGCACTGAACAAGCGATTGGTATCGGAGCCGATTTCTTTGATAAGGTTTCCAAACAATAACAAACCCACTAAGGGAACAGAAGAAGGTACCAATAATGCTACAACAGTCGCCAGGGCAATTGGGAATACTATCTTTAAGGTCCGCAGATTTTTGATTTTTACCTTGCTGGGATATAATTTATCCTGCGCCTTCATATTTATTTTCAACTCCTCCTCATTGGTAAGCAATTTTACTACCCATGGAATTATCACCGGTACCAGGGCCATGTAGGAGTACGCTGCAATAGCTATTGGGCCCAAAAGATGGGGAGCCAAAATAATGGTGGTATAAATAGCGGTGGGTCCGTCTGCACCTCCTATGATGCCCAGAGAGGCCGCTTCTTTTAAAGTAAAACCTAATAAAACTGCAGATATCAAGACGGTGAAAATACCGATCTGTGCGGCGGCACCAAAGAAAGCCAGTCGGAGGTTGCGCAACATGGGGCCAAAATCAGTCATGGCTCCTACGCCCAGAAAAATGAGCGGAGGCAATAATCCCGTTTTTATAAGTGCATAATATAGCATATTCATAATACCATGCTCCTTGGCTATTTCCAGCAGCGTAAGATGTTCTATGTTGTTGATGGCATCTGCCTGGGTTACTGACATGCCACCACCGGGAAAATTGGCCAATAAAACACCGAATGCGATGGGAACCAATAATAACGGTTCATATCTTTTTACGATACCAAGGTAAAGCAGGAAAAATCCTAAAATAATCATCAAAAGACTTCCCGGATTCCCAACCAGGTCGTCGAAGGCTGTCATTTCCAGTACTTTCTGTAGAATCTCCATAATTTTTTTCTTCCTAAGTGGGTCGAAGATAAAGAAAAAACCGAATCGCTTAGAACGACAATTTGATTACCTTTCCCACCAAACATCAACCGACTTGCATCTATCAGGTCGAAGCCATTGGAAAACGACAGCCCGTGACAGAATACGAAATAATACAAGGCTGCAAGAATCAGGATCGCAAGGCGCAAAAAGCCCTGTACGATCGCTACGCTCCGGTTATGTACGGTGTTTGTTTGCGTTATATGA
>JAGQWW010000378.1 GCA_020436955.1 Saprospiraceae bacterium
ATAGTAATTTTTTGGGAGGTATTGGCACAAGTACCTTGATTTTCAAAATGCTAAAAGAAGGTTAAAACCTAACACTGATACAACCAATAACCCCAAAAATCAACTTTAATGATAAAAGTCCTTTTAAAAGGAGAACAAATCACTGATTTTGGTTAGGGTTTAGCCTTATATACTTTACCTTCGCCCTAATATCAATTAAAACCGAGTGTCAAAAGAAGATATAAAGCCTGAAGGGCAAAATGAATCGAAAGCAGATAGCCGTTTCCAGCTGATAGTCAGATGGATAGGTAGAGGTATTTTTGCTTTTTTTATGATCTTCTTTATACTTTTCTCACTCCTGCAAGTTCCGGCTATTCAAAATTGGGCCGCTGAGAAAGTTACCAATTTCCTTTCCAAAAAACTCCAAACGAAAGTAAGTCTGGAGTATGTAACCATTGAGTTTTTTGACGATATCGTTTTGAAGGATTTTTATGTTGAAGATCTTAATGGAGACACTCTTTTATATACCAAAAAACTAAAGGCTAATCTAAATTCAGGTCCTATTAGTTGGTTTAACAGTGAGCTTTCATTTGAAGATGTTACCCTTCAAAAGGGGAAAATATTTTTAAGAAAGGGACTCAACGACCAAAAGAATAATTTTCAACTGTTGCTGGAAAATATGAACCGCAACAAAAAGGCAAATCCTGAAAAGAAACCTTTTTTCCTCAATATGGAAAGTCTGGTTTTGCAGGATATTAATTTTCAGAATGAAGATGGCTTTATAGGTGAGACCCAGCACTACGCCTTTAAACAGGGTATCTTTAATATCGAGAATATTGACTTGCCCCAAAAGAACTTCATACTTAAATCTATTCGCCTTTATCAACCATCCATCGTTATCGACAAATACATCGTCGACTCCAGTTTGATAGACCGTCCCTGGGCCATAGCACCTGCTGAGGCGAATACAGTTCCTCCAACTACCTCTACAGATACTTCACAATTCCTGTTAAAGGTGGGAGAACTTCAATTGGTGAATGGGAAATTTCACCTGGAAAACGAAAGGAATCGGCCAATAGAGCCGGTTGCCGAAGGAATCTTTGATCCTTCAAGCCTTGATTTTAGTGATATCAGCATGTTGCACCGCGATATGGTAATGCAAGGTGGGACATTGACCAGTGAAATGTTACATGCCTCCCTGGTCAATGATGCGGGATTTAAATTGTCAAAATTGTCTGCTAAGACTTTCTCTATTTCCAATAAGCGAATGGAATTTTTGGGGATGTCACTCAATACACCCTACTCTTCTTTGGAAGATACCTTTATCATGAAATACAGGCAATTTTCTGATTTCGCTGATTTTAATAATAGTGTATTAATGGAGGCGCATTTCAATAATTCAACCGTCCAATTGAACGATATTATGCTGTGGGCGCCTGCATTATTGGAAAACCCGTTTTTTGTTAAAAATAGAAATGAAACCATCGAAATTGATGGTACTATCACAGGGAGAGTCAATAACCTTCGTGGGAGGGATGTCCAATTAAGATTAGCCCGCGGAGCTTATTTTGAAGGTGATTTTAGCACCAGAAATCTTGCTGTCAAAGAAGAAGAGTTTATCAACCTGCGAATAAGTAAGTTGCAAACTACCATGAATACGCTGGTCGAACTTATTCCTAAGTTTAATCCGCCGGCTAATTTCCGCAAAATCAAAACCCTGAATTTTAAAGGAAGTTTTGATGGGTTTTTCAATGATTTCGTAGCCTATGGAGACCTTAAAACAAACCTGGGGCGCGCTATCATGGATATGCGTCTCAATACAACACATGGTCGCGAAAGGGCTGAATATTCTGGGAATTTGTCCTTGCAAAACTTTGATTTGAAAACATGGTCAGGGAATCCTGACCTTGGGTATATTACCTTTTCCTCCCAGGTTAAAGAAGGAGTCGGGCTAACCAGTGAGAGCGTAAAGGCGGTCCTGGAAGCAAAAGTTGACACTTTTACCTATCGTGATTATCGATATGAAAATATCCTCTTTAATGGTGAATTAAAATCTTCCTTGCTGGATGGCTCGGTAGTGGTGCATGATGACAATATTGATTTGACTTTTAAAGGTGAAATTGATTTTACAGACAGCATCCCGGTTTTCAATTTTGAATCAGATGTCAATAAAATAGACCTTAAGACGCTCAATCTTTCAAAAAAGGATCTGGTTCTTTCCGGTAAGGTTGATATGAATATCAGGGACCAGAAGTTATCTACCATGGAAGGTCGTGTAGCAGTGAGGGATTTTGGAATGATAAAAGACCGAAAGGAATATTTTAAATCTGACTCGATTATTGCGACTTCCTACTTTGACCGGGTTGGTACCAAGCATTTTGATTTATCTTCTGATTTAATTCGAGGTGAGATAACTGGAATTTTTGATATCGAACAGATTCCTGATGCCTTTATCCAATACTTCAATCGAAACCATCCTGATTTGATGGAAAGGTTTGGGGTGAAGAAAATAGAAAAAGTACTCAAACCTGCCCAGTTTACTTACGATGTCAAGGTGTTGGATGCCGGTAATTGGCCACACTTTTTTAGTTCGCAATTAGATTCCATTAACAATCTCCACCTAAAAGGAAGCTTCAATAGTTTTGGAGATGATTTGAAAGTAGACTTGACGATACCAAGTTTACAGCTTAAAAATTGGAACTTTTATAATTTGGCCGTTTTAGCCAATATGGATGGTAGCGATGGTACGCTTGACGCAGCTATCTCCGAAACCCAATTGAATAAAAAATACAGCTTCTCCCCTATTACTTTACTGAGTCTCGTAAGCAGAGATACAGTTGAATTTGGTATTACATCCCAGTCACCCATGTTTCAAACCATTGAAAATCTTTATTTAAATGGAAGGTTTTTCCTGGAGGAAAACAACGACTATATGGTGACATTTTTACCATCCAATGTGGTGATTTTACAGCAGCAATGGGATATTGTAAAAGACAATTTCATCAAATTCGGAAAGGGGAAGATTGAAACCAAGAATTTCGAATTTAAGAATGAAGACCGCAGCATCCTGGTGGAATCACTCGGAGAAAAAGGCCTATCATTTGACTTTGTCAATTTTGATTTAAGCTTCATCGACCAAATATGGGATTACCAAAAACTTGATTTCAGTGGTAATTTCAAACTGAACGGCGCGATTCAAAATGTCTTTGAGCTAAAAGGCTTTTCGGTCGAAGCTGGAGCAGATTCCACTTTTATCAATGATGATTACTACGGTGAATTGGATTTGCAAGCGACGCTGGCT
>JAGQWW010000037.1 GCA_020436955.1 Saprospiraceae bacterium
ACTTTCATAAATACCTGGGTAATGACAGGTTATCGGTAAAAGAAGGAGAACAAGTGGACCTAATCATAGGCTTCCAGAGTGACCTTGGGTACAACGTGATTGTCAACCAGAAGCACGAAGGTCTCATCTATGAAAATGAAATCTTCCAGAAAATCCGTCCCGGCCAACAAATGAAAGGGTTTGTTCACAAAATTCGGGAAGGCAACAAATTGGATATCCGATTACAGGCATCCGGCGTAACAGCCATTACTGACAACCTGGAGAAAATCGTTCATCTCCTCAAAGAAGCCGGCGGATTCCTACCATTGCATGATAAAAGCAGCCCTGAAGAAATATATGATACAGTCGGTATGAGTAAAAAGCTGTTTAAAAAAGCGGTAGGAGGACTATACAAACAGCAAAGAATCACCCTGGAAGAAAACGGGATTCGTCTAAAATAAGGAAAGCCCGCAGCTATTCACTACGGGCAATTTCCAGTGTTTCCAAGGTTTTTTAGTTTCGTTTCTTTCGATAGGTACCTGTAATAGTATGGGAGCCTTGATTTCTGTCGATAAACATACCACCCATGGTCCCTTCAATATATTCACCGGATTGAGTTGGGAAATTCAGAATATTCGCTTCAAGCCCGGAAACATCATCTCCTACAAATCCATTTACGTAAAAGTATCTATTGTTGGAAGCGTTTATAGGAAATAAACCTGCCTGGTTATTATTTTCTACCTGGAAAATAATAGATATTAGGCTATCTGCATATGCTTCAAAGTAGGTAATATCTCCATCAGGAGAAATATAAGTATTGGAACCCGGCACATAGAACTCGTCGCCGTCTAGCGTATAAATAAAATACTCGTCATCATCCTCACAAGTTTCAAGCAAGCCAAGATCTATGTTGTTGGTCGTTACAGCTACCTGGGAAACAGATTTTTTCCGTGTGTCCAAATCATAAGCTATAACAGAAAGTGTTTGGTTCAACTCGCAGAAGGAAAGGGTAAAATCAAAACTTCCATCAGCTTCTATATTATAACCCGTAAACCAGGAGTTCCCTTCTGTTATTTTCAAATAACCATTTGAAACAGGCTGGCCATTACAATCAACAATCTGACCGGTGATGTTTACCAATTCAATCGCCGTGATCAAACTTGGATCTAATACAAAGGGAGGCAAAATAGCATCGGCTGAAAATGGCCCATAGGTCTCTTCAAAAATCACCTCATTACAATAGCTTATTATGATAAAGGTAATCTCTTTGTCTTTTGGAAACTTACCTACAAAAGAACCATCTGTACGTACTAAACCTCCACTTTCCAACCCATCACTGGTACGCGCTCTAATCCAAATATTGGGAACAGGGTCACCATCTGGACTCACTACTGTACCATCCAGGCGAATAACGGGGAAAGGTGCATCGCAATTCCAAAATGAAAAATGCCCAACTTCTCCTTCATATCGATTGCCGTTCAATACAGCCTGGCCTTCTTCTTTCCAAAAGCCATCGGTTTCATCAAAATGCCATAGCGGAATAGTTGAAGGAGCTGCTGCCATCAAATGAGAAGGAACCTCCATGGAGATATTTACTTTTGCTCCTTCTTTCACCTGTAGCTTTTCGCCTGATGGACTTTCCAATTCTACAGCCATCATTCCAAATGAACCCAGCACTACTTCTTCATTATCAGTATTGAAGGCTCGCAAATCTCCCGGCATTTCAAATAAAAATCCGTCAGTTGCAGGGTCGATATAATTTCCATACACCATCACATCACCTGCATAATCATTACCGTTAGCGTCTACAATCGCATTGGCTGGAAAAGAAAGGTTGACAGATTCAAAACTTGTTGCGCCTGTTTGGCTAGCATTATAGGTTCCTGCCAGATTTTTTGCCAGCAGGTGAATCCTTACCTGATCCTTTACTCCTTCGGTGGCAATAAACAGTTTTGAACCTTTAAAAAATCCTGCTTTGCTGGCAGTTACATAAACCGCCTGATCCACAACCTCTACATCTGAAATAGAAAAAACTCCATTTGCATCTGTTTTGGTTGACTTGCTGCCAATGTGTATTTCTACACTCTCTAGCGGCACATTATTTTCATCCAAAATCTGACCGGCAATGTCATGATTTATCACCTTCCCAATGCTGGAGACTGGATTGTATTTGATGGTATCAATGTCCTTCTTACAGCCGGTTACAAGAAGTCCGAAAACAAAAATTGGAACGAGTATATTAAGTATCTTTTTCATTGAATTAGTTTTAAAAGTTGGTAAAGAGAGCTTCCGGAACGCTTTACATAATGCAAGACCCCATGACATCAAAAACCGTTGCCCGGGCATTGCGGAATTAAAGGTTAAAAATCGTATCGAAGCCCGGTCCAAAGGCCAACCGTACTATATCGTTGTTCTAAAAGTGATTTATTTAAAGGCGCTAATTGATATCGGAATTGGGGCTCAATACGCCACGACAGATTGTCGTTGAGGTAATATCCAAAAGATAGGTTAGCAGTAGCTGTCAAACCTGCTTTTGCTTTGAAATAATCGTAGGGTTCTTCTGCTGAACTGGAAAAGCTAACCGGTTCCAGATCTTTGGAAAAGAAAGCACCCTTTTGTTTAAACATTAGGTTTAGCGTTGCTCCGCCGTAAAAGCCGAAGCTTATGTCTCCTTTTCTTTTTTCCCATCCCAATTGTAAGGGCACATCCAAAAAGCGCAGCCTGTTGTGCGTTTTAATGTATCGGTAACCTTCTTCCACGACAGTCTGGGTACCAATTACATTTCCATCGGAGTCTTTTAATTCTACCTGAATGGTTCGTATAATGCTGGCATCTGCATATTCAAAAATCTCATTTATCTGGAGATAATGAAGGCCTGTACGTATGCTAAGTCCATTTTCATATTGCATGCCAAGGCCTAATTGTGCACTGAAGGCATACCAATCTTGCTCTGAAGTATCCCTGGCTTCACGGTAATACCCCAAATCTTCATTAGGGTTATTTTCTTGCAGGGACTTAAATGGAAGATCCATACCTCCCAACAGTTCTACATAAAAACCGGAAAGTTTGAAGGTGCTTTCGGTGAAGGAGAAACATGGGTCAGGCGCAACAAGTGATTGGGGCGTGGTTTGAGTGCTATAAACTGGCACCATCAAACCGGGAAGGGAAGCCAATGTAACCATTTGACCCTGATTAGCACTAACCTTTACCTCTGACTGTTCAGGTCTATGATTATCTGGTTCAATTGAATTATCAACCTCCCCCCCGAAGCTCTTTTGATTGGTTTTATCGCTGGTAGCCGGCATTCCAACTCCAATATTTGTAACCAACATAGCTTCGGTTTTATTGTTTAGCACTTCATTTTGTGCTTCGATTTTTTCAGCTTTTTCAACTGTCGAAACCTGGTTTTCACTTGCTGTTAAAACAACTTCATTTTGCTCTTGGGGAGTTACCACTAAAGGTGCTTTGTTTTCAGCCGTGTTGGTAGGTTTTTCCTGAAATACCATCCACGTAATTCCGGCCAAAACAACAATAGCAGTTCCCAAAAGCGAGAACCACAGCAATCCTTTTTTATCCTTCTTTTTTCTCCGATGCTGGATGCCCTGCCAGGTCCCTTCCGGAACCACTGACGAATGGGTATGCAAACGTTCCATCCAATTATCGGGTGAATCTTTCCTGTTTTCCATTGCTATTTGATTTGGGATTTAAAATAGGTTGGGTAGGGAGCACTTTCGCCTTCCAAAGCATGCAAAGCGCTCTGCAATTGTCGCCTCGCCTTAGCCAATTGACTTCTGGAGGTTGCCTCCTCTATATTTAAATGGTTTGCTATCTCTTTATGAGAAAATCCTTCCAATACGAACATGTTAAAAACCAGACGGTAACCATCCGGTAATTGGGAGATAAGTTGCAAAATGGATTCTGCCTGTAGATTGGAAAAAACCACTGGATCATTACTCTCTACTAATGGATTTTCATCGGGATAAACTTCAAATTTGAAGGCGCTCTTTTTTACTTTTTTTAAAATGGTATGCACAGTAATTCTATGCAGCCACCCTTCAAAAGATCCGTCTCCTCTGAATTGATCTATCTTTTCAAAAATGCGAACAAAGGCATCCTGCAACCAATCTTCTGCCTCCATCTCATGACGGGCATATCGTCGACAGACGGTAAACAGCCTGCCACCGTATTGGCGAAAAAGTGCATATTCAGCCGCACTATCACCTTTTTTACATCCCGCAATGATTTCAGCTTCGGTCATAATTTCCAATAATCCATGGTGTCACCTGAAGAAAATACGAGGTGATATGGAGAAGATACCCTTAAATGCGGATTCGTTGCCTGGTATTAAAAACTAATTCCTATTTCTATAAAATTCCTCTAACAAGAAATGAAAATCAGCCAATGTTTTTTCTGTGGTGAGCCTTGATGTAGATATATTGGTATACATGGTCCTGATTTTCTCTAGCAGGTCCTTTTCTACGCCTGATTTTAAGTGAATTTGCTGCAGCGTTTCATCACTCCAGTCTTTATTTTTTACCTGGTATCGATCCCGGATGTCAGCTTGTAAAAAACGCATTTTTTGCAAAGCAACATCTCTGGGATTTCCCTTTTGAAAATAAAGCTTGCCGATTGTTTCTACAAATTCAAGGGAAGTATTTTCATTGGGCTCCACTACTGGAATAACGCGCTGTCTGCGCTTTGCCCGGAAAATCAAATACAACACGGTCATTATCAATAAAACATACCAGGCAGAAGCCAGAGAAGGCTGACTGAGGATGTAACTTAAGGGAGACTTTTCAGGCAAGTTTTGATTGGGTGTATTTTTCCTATTCACAACTTCTTCAGGGACTTGCCTTTGGGTTTCAAAATAAATTGGGCCCGGCTTCAAATAAGAAAAAACACGTTCTGCATATTCTACGCCCGATTCTTCCAAAAAAGAGAAATTGGTAAAGGCTAAAGGAGTCGAATGCAGGTATAAATGCAAACTCGAGTCCATGAGCATGAAATTGGCTTCGTCCTCCAAATAGCCCAATACAACTGGAAAATTGGTCGAATCACATTCGTAAGATGCTGGAAATACAGTCCATTGGTATCGATTGGTGACTTTCCCGTTGAAATAAAATTTCGCAGGATATCCATCTTCCGGATGACTCAACTCAGGTGCTTCAAAGTCTAAATAGATAAGCGTATCGTAGGTAAAAGTATAGGAGTAGGGCTCCCATAAAAATTTGCCACAATCTTCAAGATCCAGGTATTCTAACAAATCAACACTACCTACTTTTGAAATGAGCAAAACGGTATTACCGGCACGTAAGTAATCCTGCAAGATTATTTTCTCTTCTTCCGTAAAAAGAAAACCTTCACCGATAAAGACATAATTGGAAGGTCCTTCCCCTGCTGTCAAAATGGAAAAATCATCCTTGACATCCACCATATCATGACCCGGAACATAAGAACTTAACAAGGTTTTACAGACATGCAAACCATAGGGTTCCTTGCTATTGGGATCGTAGGTCTCCCTCCAATCGTGCCGGGGTCGGTTGCAGGATAATAGCAATACTGCAAATACTGCCATTAACACCATTCGGTTCCATAAAAATGTGGGAAAAAGTTTTAGCATATCCTATTCTGTATCCGCTCGCCTTAAAGGTAAAAGATTTTTGAAATAGGTGATCAGCTTTGTTCTTCCTTTAAGGTTTCGATGGTTGACAAGGGAAGGTGCTTTAAGTCGAGTATCATAAATCCGTCTAACACATCAGAAAAATTTGGGTCCACGTTAAAGCTGATGAATTTTGCATTTTGCTTGGCATATTGCTTCAACAATACGGGGATACGGAAATGCTCAGGTTCGATATCTTCAATAAAGTTGTCGAGGGCACCGAGTTCTGGTGGCAGATTTTCAAGCAAAACTTCGATGTCTACCTTTTTTGTCTTGACTTTAAAAGGTTTCCTGGGCTTGAGATACCTGGCCAATTCATGGTCGAAATAATATCGCTTAACAAACTCAACTATGAGGCTCTTTGACACTTCAGAGTAATATTTTGAAATGCTCAATGGCCCATACAAATATTTATAATGCGGATTTTTTAACAAGAAGAATAAGATACCTCTCCACAAGAGGAACAAGGGTAAACGCTTACGCTGATAATCAGGTATAATGTAGGAACGGCCCAGCTCAATGGATTCTCGCAGGATGGGGAAAAATCCTTCTTCAATTTTAAAAAGACTATTAATGTAAAAACCTTCCACCCCATACGATGAAAATATCTGATCTCCCTTTCCTAATCGATATCCACCGGCAATCTGACTGGCATCTCTATCCCAAATAATCAATTGTAGGTAATAAATATCAAACTCATCAAGGTCTTTACATTTTCCTGTTCCTTCACCTACATCTCTGAAAGTCATTTCTCGTAATCTTCCAATCTCTTGCAAAACATTGGGAATCTGGTGTGACTCAGCCACAAAAACATCAAACTCCCCTTTGGAGGTTACCAGGTTGTCAAAAGTCAGATTTTGGATGTCTTTTTCAATCAAAGCCTGGTCAATAGGTTCTGCCAGCGGGTCGGGAGTGGTCTCATTTTTTAAAAAAGACAATTGGAAAATTCGCTTTACTTCCAGTCCTGTACCCAATGCAAACAATTTGGAGCGGAGGTATTTCCAGTAACTGGCACCTGCCTTTTCCTGCTCTTCCACCCCAATCAATTTTCCAACACGAACCAGAAATGCATGTGGCTCATGTTTTCTTTGGGAAATCAATTCCAGTAGGGGCCCCTTTTTATCCAGCATATCTAATCTAACCGGCAAAATTGGGAAGGCAGCCTTTTTCAGGGATTTAAATAAGCGTTTGAGATAGGGGGTCTTGGAAAGCGAGTCTAGCGTGTTTTTAGAAAAATCGACAACCACTGCCAAGACCCAGGGTTCGTCGCCTGATTCAGCCTCCAGTATATTGATGAAAGCTTCAAAAAACCCTATTGGGTTTTGTAAAAGATTTAGGTTAAATCCACCTTTTTTGAAGAAATAATTTGAAAGATCCCCTTCATCCTTTAAAGGATGGTCAGTCAATATTTTGAAATGACTAAACCTGGAAGCAAACAATTGGATCAACAACCTCTCATCTAATCCGGGAATCATCCTGTTTACGATGATGATCATCGGTCCGGAATTCGGAATTCGCTTTACATCTGCATCCTTTATCTGATACCCAAGGCGATCATCAATCCAAATAGTTTCTGTAGAAGCTTCAGTCATAAACAGCCGTCATCTTATTTCATGCAAAACCACAAAATAAGAAATCGACAGCGTTATTTTACAGGCTTAACAGTATAACCTTTTTGTCTTAACAATGAGATAACTCCTGATTCGCCTGCCAGGTGTCCGGCACCTACTGCAAAGAAGGTAGGCTGTACGGCCATCATGGTGCTCATGGGTTGTATCCAGTTTCTATTGCGCTGATTCAAGAGCAATTCATCATATCCCATCAATCCCCCTTCCTCGGCTATCATCGTCTGCAAGCCATATAAGTCCTGACTTTTATACATCTCTACCATTTGGTCGAAAGAGTCCGTGCCCGAAGAACCGGATTTGATACTCTCTACCAACATATTGGCCTGTACATCGTATGGAATGGAATCGAACATGCTCATTTGGTAAGCTGCAGTTTCAAGACCACCTACCTCTTTCTCTCCTGTTTTGGCCATTTCAGCCAACTCAATTTCATAAGACTTCATACCACCGCTTTGCATATCCATCGCACCTTCACCCATATCTTCTGAAGCAAATACAGTCAAAAACATCGGTTTTACTCTTTCTAAAAATGCCAGCGGCATGCCTAGTTTCTTAAAATGATCGTCTACCAATTTATAATCCTCCTTACTCAATAAATCACGCAGCGTCTTTCCACCTTCCATGAATGATTTCATAAGCAATGGCAACATGGCAGTCATATCCGTCATCTCATCCATATTGATTTCAAATACCACCTTATCGCATTTTTCAAAAGCGCTTTTTGTAGCCTCAGTAAGGATGAAATCCTCCTGATTTATCATATGGATTGTTCCAAAAAGGTACGAAGGCTGGTCCAGGTCCATCCCGCTGATTTCCCACAACAGAGAATTTTCTTCAGCGGTTGGAGCGAAAGATTTTTCTTCAATAGTTGATTCTACCTGTGCAAATCCAAGGATAGGAAAAAGGGATGCAAACAGGATGACTAAATTTTTATAAAACGGCATAATTAGTATTTTTTAAAAAACAGCTTTGTTTAATGGCTTATTGTTCAGCTTCCTGATTCTCTGAAATGAAATTGGTCAATTCAATGAATCCTTCCAGTGAAATCTGTTCCGGACGCTGGGTAAAAACATCTGAACCCAGGATTTCGTTGTTTTTTACAAAGGGTTTTAAGCTGTTTCGCAACATTTTTCTTCGCTGGCCAAAAGAAGCCTTTACGATAGACTTGAATAATTTTTCATCACAACCAAGTCCATCCTGAGGTTTTCGTTCCAAACGGATCACTGCACTTTGGACTTTAGGCGGCGGACTAAAACACTTCTTATCCACTCCAAAAAGATACTTCCCGTGATAATAGGCCTGGATTAAAACACTGATGACTCCATAAGTTTTACTACCTGGATCGGCAACCACCCGCTCAGCAACTTCTTTTTGAAACATCCCCACCATTTCTGGTATGAGCTGACGATTGTCAACCATTTTAAAAAGAATCTGGGAAGAAATATTGTAGGGGAAATTACCTATCAAAGCAAACGATTCTCCTTCAAAAACCGCTTCTAGATCGAGTCTAAGAAAGTTTTTAAAAATGATGTTTCCTTGCAAAGGAAGAAAATGTACCCCGAGGTAATCAACCATGTCTTTATCGGCCTCGACCACTTTCAAATCAAAATCCTTATCCAACAAAAAGGTGGTAAGTCTACCGGTACCGGGCCCCACTTCCAACACCCTGTTCAAACCATTGTCAAGGGCGAGGCTGTCAGCAATCTTCCTGGCTATTTCAGGTTGATTTAAAAAATGTTGACCAAAGGATTTTTTTGCTTTCAATGTCCCTACTTATTCTTTATTGGCTAATTGACCACAGGCAGCATCGATGTCTTTTCCGCGACTTCTACGCACCGTCACCATCACACCACGGTCGTTGAGGAAACGGGCAAACTCATCAATTTTATGTTCTGCAGATTTCAAAAAAGGTAACCCGTCTATCGGATTGTATTCTATGATATTGACTCGAACCGGAAAATCGCGACACAAAGCAAACAACTTTGCAGCATCTTCCAGGCTGTCATTGAAATTTTGAAATGCTATGTATTCAAAACTGATACGGTTCCGCGTATTTTGGTAAAAATAAGATAACGATTCCATCAAGGCTTTCAGGTTGTTCTGCTCATTGATGGGCATGATTTCATTTCGCTTTTCATCGTCAGCTGCGTGCAACGAAAGCGCTAGATTGAATCTCACCTTATCATCAGCCAGTTTTTTGATCATCTTGGCGATACCTGCAGTACTAACAGTAATTCTTCGAGGTGAAAAATTAAAGCCTTTGGGATTGGAAATTAATTCCACACTCCTTAGCGTCTGTTGGTAATTGAGCAACGGCTCACCCATTCCCATGTACACAATATTGGTCAAGGGGTGGTCAAAAGTCTCAAGCGATTGCTCATTTACGGCAACAAACTGGTCAAAAATTTCGGTGGCATCCAGGTTGCGCATCCGTTTGAGCTGGCCGGTTGCACAAAATTTACAACTTAGACTACAGCCTACCTGAGTGGAAACACAAACGGTAAAGCGCTTATCTGCAGGCACCGGAATGAGTACCGACTCAATGAGATTACCATCGGCCAACCTAAATCTGGTCTTGATGGTGCCGTCATCACTGCGTTGGACTTTATCTGATTCGATGGAAGGAATAACAAAATGTGTATCCAACTTCTCTCGCAGTCCTTTTGAAAGATTGGTCATCTCTTCAAAGGACCGGGCCCCTTTTTTCCAAAGCCATTCGGATATTTGTTTTGCACGAAAACCGGGCTCGCCCATACCTGTTAGGGTATGTTTCAAATCCTCCTCCGACAGTTGCCTGATATCTTTCTTATCTACTTGAATTTCCATGTTGCAAAGTTACCGGAAATACTTCCGATTCAATAGGTTCTGCGCAAATAACACCTTATTCGTTCTCAGGTTGTCTAAGTTTTTCAGGATTTCTTAACCAAAGGTCCCTTTGTGGGAAAGGAATTTCAATATTATTCTCCCTGAATAACTGGGTTATTCTGAAACGGAGATCACTTTTGACAAATTCTATCGGCATAAGCTCTCTTGAAAAAAAGAACAGTTTAAAGTCAAGAGATGAATTGCCAAACTCTATAAACTGGACCCGGGGCTCGGGTTTTTTCAATACGGATTTATGTTCTTTTGCAGCCTGAATCAGTAGTCGTTCTACCAATTTTACATCTGAAGCATAGGCCACCCCTACCTGGACAAAAAATCGAGCGGGCACACGGTTGTGAGACCAATTTTGCACATTTTCCATCACCAATTTTGAATTGGGAATAAGAATAGTGGTTTGGTCCCTTGTCAAAACTTTGGAGACCCGCAAACCAATCTTGGAAACTTTGCCCACCGTACCGTCCACGATCACCACATCTCCAACCTCTACGGTACCTTCTGAAAGCAAAACGATACCCGAAAAGAAATCACTTACAGCTTGTTGCAAACCCAAACCTGCACCTACCAGCAAAGCTGCTGCACCGGCCCAGATAGCGGACATTTTCACCCCCACGGTTTCCAGCACTACCAGGGCACCCAGGAAATAAATGATATATTTTAAAAATTGCAGAACTGCATATTGGCGACCGGTGTCGATATTTTGGTGACGCTTGAAAAAACTCTTGAGGACCAAACTAAAAACATACAAAATGATGCGCAGGATGACAATAACCGACAAGGCTTTCAATATCAACATCAGGTTGAGATGATACCCACCCAGATTGATGAAATCATATTCTAAAATCTCCAATAACTTTTCCATTGTCAGCAATACCTTAAAGTTTGAGTGTAGGAATCCTTCGGGGATTCATTTGGAATTGTAATCTTTGCGCCTCCGAATAAACCATTGTATCAATAACCTGTTCGGCACTTAGCATAATTAACCATCCTAAGCTTCCAAAAGTAGTAGAATTTTAACGGAATTGAAAAGCTAGCGAAGGAAGTCCAAAAAATAAAAAATGGAGTTTTACGATTTAGAAATAAGCAAAATTGTACAGGAGACCGAAGAAGCATCTTCATTTTACTTTTCCATCCCCGAATCCCTTAAAAGAACTTTCTCCTACAAACAAGGTCAATATTTAACCCTAAAGTTCAATCTCGACGGAAAAGAAGTACGTCGCTCCTATTCTATTTGCACCGCTCCGGTGGAAAACGAAATGGCTGTTACGGTTAAAAAGGTATACAAAGGCCTGGTTTCCACCCATATGGTTGAAAATCTGAAAGTAGGCGATATCGTGCAAGTAGCAGCACCGGAAGGAAGATTTTATACCAAACTGGAGGAGCTGAATAAAAAGTCTTATTACCTGGTTGGAGCCGGTAGTGGTATCACTCCTTTGATGGGTATCCTGAAAACTATTTTGGAAAAAGAACCCATGAGCGAGGTCTACCTGCTTTATGGAAATCGTAACGAAGAAAACATCATTTTCAGAGAAGAATTGGACACCCTGCACAAAAAATATGAAGGTCAATTCTTTTTAGAATACGTGTTGAGCCAGCCGAAGAAAGAAAAAGGAAGTGGCATCGGCTCCTGGTTTAAAAAAACAACCTTTTCCTGGGATGGAAAAGTAGGTCGTATCGACCGAGGTATCCTAAACCATTTCATCAATGACAACCCGCCCAGGAATAAAAATGTGGAATATTTTATTTGTGGCCCCGGCGATTTAATCCAAATGGCTGAAAAAGCATTGATTGGACTGGGAGTTGAAAAAGAAAACATCCATTTCGAATACTTCTCTACACCAACGGGAGATGGTGAAAAGGATGCTGCTGCCGGCCACGGCCTGGCTGCCAAAGCAATCATCCACCTGGACGGAGACACCATAGAAATGACTTTGAATCCGGAAAAATCCATCCTTGATAATCTGATTGATGAAGGGTACGACCCGCCTTATTCCTGTACTTCAGGCTCTTGTTCTACCTGTATGGGAAAGATGATTAAAGGAAAAGTGGAAATGGATGTTTGTCTGGCACTCGATGAAGAAGAAGTGGAAGATGGATACATTTTAACCTGCCAGGCAAAAGCAATCACTCCGGAGATAGAAGTAACCTATAAGGTATAACGCCAACTTCTGTTTATCTTTAGAAAATGATGAAGATATCGGTAGCCATCATGGCCTTCAACGAAGAGGAAAACATCGGTAAATGCCTTTCAGCTGTGAAAGACATTGCTGATGAGATCTATATCGTCGATTCATTTTCTACCGATAAAACCGTTGAAATAGCTGAATCATTTGGTGCAAGGGTAGAGAAACACCCTTTCGAGAGCCATGTGGCCCAACGTGCCTACAGTATCGAAAACACAACCCACGATTGGGTCCTGGTGTTGGACGCTGATGAATTTCCGGATGCTAAGCAGATTGAAGCCATAAAAAAGGTAAAAGCTAATCCGGGAGAGACCGAGGTTTTCCTTTGCAATAGACTTACCGCATTGGGCAAACATTTCATCCACCACGGTGGTTGGCACCCGGACTGGAAGGCCCGATTGTTTAAGAAAGAAAAGGTAAAAATAGGTGGTGATCCTCCTCACGATGCGATGATCGCATTAAAGGGAGCTATCATCGAAAAACTGGATGGCAAACTACTCCACTATTCCGACAAAGATTTCCACGACCGCATAGTTGCTATCAATAACCACAGCTCCATAGCAGCAAAATTCATGTTTAAAAGAGGTAAAAAGACCAATCTTTTACGCATCCTATTCAAGCCTATTGGTCGTTTCCTCGCCGATTTCCTCTTCAAACTTGGTTTCCTAGACGGATATTATGGTTTTATCGTCGCCCGATCTGCTGCCTGGTATGTCTTCATGCGCGAAGTAAAACTCAGGGAACTCTGGGAGGAAGGGTGATGGGGGGCTTTTGGCTTTTGGCTTTTGGCTTTTGGCTTTTGGCTTTTGGCTTTTGGCTTTTGGCTTTTGGCTTTTGGCTTTT
>JAGQWW010000379.1 GCA_020436955.1 Saprospiraceae bacterium
AAAAGGAGGATTTCGATAAACCGAAATCCTCCTTTTTTTCCACATTCCGCATCCATTATAACGCTTCACGCTTCACGCTTCACGCACCCCACATTCCGCACCACGCATTCCGCATTCCGCATTCCGCATAACGCACCACGCATCACGCATCACCCCCCACGCACTCCGCACTCCGCATCCCGCATCCCGCAAAAAAAATCCCCTCCGATTAATACCGGAAGGGATTTTTTTATTTCGGGCAATTTGCCTTTGTCCTTTGGATTTTAGTGATTGTGGCCTTCGTGGCTTTCACTATCTCCACCAGCTTCCAATCCTGCATTTTCGTTCATTACGTAATCCATACCGCAAGAAGGGCAAGTACCTGGCTCGGCACTACCGCTACCCGCACAATGCATTGGACAAACATACATGGAGGTGTATTCTGGACCGCTTTGGTCAGTTGCTTCTTCCATTGTTTCTGCAGCTTCAGTAGCAGCAGCTTCTACGTTTTCTACTGCTTCTTCACCTGCATTTTCAGCATCAGTAGCAGCTTCAGAACCACAGCTAGTCAAAAATCCGATAGCCAGGAAAAAAAGGGCAAATTGTAAGTACTTTTTCATAATCGTTTGAATTAATTAAAATGATAGGTTATGCGGCTTTCACCTTTTTGGTTTCTCGCCTAAAGAAGAACAAAATTACCAACATTAATGCAATTGGAATAACGGAAAGCGAAAAAGCTACTTTTCCGTCGAAATGCTGAAACATATATCCGGTGATAATCGACCCTGTTGTACCACCCAAAGCTGAAAAAACTACAATCAAACCTGCCATAGGAGCATGTTGTCTTTTGGGTAGTGCGCTAAGGATTACCGAATTCAACGCCGGATAAATCGGAGCCAGGGCCAGACCAATCATCGGGAACAAAAACGCCACCATTGGTGCTTGCGACCAGCTTGTCACTTTTTCGGTCCCCACTCCATCTGCCAGTGGCAAAATGGTAAACACCAGGGCACCGGCCACCACAAGGCAAATAGGCAATACTTTGTACCAGTCTACTTTTTTCAACACAATACCACCCAAAAATCGTCCAACTGCAGTCGAAATGGCCAGTATACTTGCCATTTGGATGGCTAATGAATTACTTAGATGCAATATTTTACTATTGAAGGAAGGTAACCAACTCATGATACCCTGCTCAATCAAAACATAGATAAAAGCACTTGCCACAAAGGTAAGCACAAGCGGTTTTGCCACCAGATTTACCATGCTGGTAAAGTCTTTAACGAGATTGGAAGGCTCTTCTTCAATCACTTTTGACTCATCTAAAGGAGTCACCCAGAGTAAGATTAATGCTACACCCGTTAAAGCTGCCAGGAAGTAATAGACTTGTAACCAGGAAGTCGATGCCGGATTGGCGTCATCCACGAAATAGGAAAAAATGAAATATCCTGAAAAAACACCTATCATAAAAAAGGACTCAAGGAAGTTCATAAAACTAACATGTTCCTTTTCATCCTTGGTCACGATGCCGATGGTAGCAAAGACAGATACTTTTGTAAGGGCAAAACTGACACCCGTAACTGCAAACAATACCTTCGTCATCCAAAAAGATGGCAGATTTGGCATCGTTAGACAAGCCACCAGGACCAATGCCAGAGAAATAAGCATGGATCGTTTGTAACCAATTTTCAAAACAAAAGAGGCTACTAAAAAAGAAGTGATGGCAATGGAGAAATCTTTAAATGCTTCCAAAACAGAAGCGGCAGACTCAGTGATCTGGTAATTATTTTGTACCTGTAAAATGACCGTTCCCACACTATTGAGCAGCATGGCAAAGACCATATAATTTAGGATAAGGGAGATTTTTACTTGCAGGTTTTTCATTGTGTTTGGTCTGAATATATTCCTGAAAGTAGTAAAAATAAAAAAGTTCGGTGAAGGATACGCTTGATGTTATTGTCTAATTTTTCCTACCTTCCCCCTAATCGAAAAATTCTGATGGTAATGAAAAATGGTCCTGATACTATTTATGGGGAATTATTCAACGATGTGCAGTTGCAAGCTATCTTCCCTGACTCGAAAACCTTTACTGATTGCACTCCAAAAAGTGATGCAAAAAACATCTTGGTATCTTACGATGCAGCGAAGAAAAATCCCGATTTTGACTTGCTTGCCTTCGTAATGGAACATTTTGAAATGCCGGCAACACCTACCGGAAATTTTACAGCCGATAACACCCGACCTGTGGAAGAGCATATCGAACTGCTTTGGGATGTATTGAAAAGAGAAAAGGATAAGGACATACCCGGAAGTTCGCTCTTGCCACTACCATATCCCTATATCGTACCGGGAGGTCGATTCAATGAAATTTATTACTGGGACAGCTTTTTCACCATGCAAGGGCTAAAGGTGTCGGGCCGTGTCGACATGATTGAAAGTATGGTGAAAAATTTCGCTTGGTTGATCGATACGGTAGGGTTCATCCCTAACGGTAACCGTACCTATTTCCTGGGCCGATCTCAGCCACCTTTTTTCGCTCAAATGGTTGATTTGTTGGCAGAATTAAAAGGGAAAGATATTTATAAAGAATACTTACCAGCACTTGAAAAAGAATATGCCTTTTGGATGGACCGTAAAAAAGAGGGCCCTGCTGCACAAAGACGTACTTTTCTGACAGATTCAGGTGCGCTGGTCAACAGATACTGGGATGACCAGCCGGTACCAAGGCAAGAGTCGTACAAAGAAGATGTGGAGGACGCACAAAAATACAAGGGTGATAAAGAGGACTTTTATCGCAACATCAGGGCCGCATGTGAATCCGGATGGGACTTTAGTGCTCGTTGGTTGAGCGACCCTATGAAATTACATACCATACAAACCACCAAGTTGATTCCGGTAGATTTAAACTGTCTGCTGTACGGTTTGGAAGTCACTTTACAACATGCTTACAATCACCTGGGCATGAAAGAAAAAGGGACCGGAATGTATAACAAATCAAAGGAAAGGGCAGCAGCGATATTTGCCTATTGCTGGAACGAAAAGGAAGGGTTTTATTTTGATTACCATATTGAAAAGAAAGAAACTACTCCTATCAAATCCCTGGCAGGAATCTTTCCATTATACTTCAAATTAGCTACTGCCAAACAAGCTGAAAGATGTGCCACTTATCTGAAAGAGCACTTCCTTAAAGCCGGTGGACTGGTTACTACGCCTATCCATTCGGGCCAACAATGGGATGCACCCAATGGCTGGGCACCTTTACAATATATGGCTTACAAAGGGCTCAAAAACTAT
>JAGQWW010000380.1 GCA_020436955.1 Saprospiraceae bacterium
ATAAGTTGGACCGAGAAGGGAAAGACGGATTTGATCTTTTAGATGAAATCGAGGCCAAATTAGGACTGAATGTTATGCCACTTTCCTGGCCGGTGGGTATGGGACAGACATTTCAGGGTGTTTACAATCTCTTTGAAAGAAAATTGATGCTCTTCAAACCCCATGGCAAACAGGATGATGAAATTATAGAAATCAGAGACCTGTCTGATCCGCAACTGGAAAAACATGTGGGCAAAAGAGCTGCAGAAACCTTAAGAGAGGAAAATGAGATCCTGGAGGAAGTGTATCCTGATTTCAACAAAGCTGATTACTTATCGGGAAAAATCTCACCGGTTTTCTTTGGTTCAGCGATTAATAATTTTGGTGTAAAAGAGCTATTGGATTGTTTTATTCAAATAGCACCCAATCCGCTTCCGCGAACTACTGAAGAGCGCGTAGTTAATCCGGATGAAGACAAGTTTGCCGGATTCGTTTTTAAAATTCATGCCAACATCGATCCACGTCATAGAGACAGGATTGCCTTCATGAGGATTTGTTCAGGCACTTTTGAGCGCAACACCAACTACTTGCATGTTCGTCAAAACAGACAGTTGAGATTTTCCAATCCTACTTCTTTCATGGCGGCCAAAAAGGAAATTGTAGACGAAGCTTTTCCTGGCGATGTAGTGGGTCTTTACGATTCCGGGAACTTCAAAATCGGCGATGTTTTAACAGAAGGAGAAGAACTGCATTTCAAAGGAATTCCTTCCTTCTCCCCTGAAATATTCCGATTTGTTGAAAATAAGGACCCAATGAAATACAAACAATTTCAAAAAGGTCTGGAGCAATTGATGGATGAAGGCGTAGCGCAATTGTTCACGCGAGAGTTTGATGGAAGAAGAATCATCGGCGTGGTGGGTAACCTGCAGTTTGACGTTATCCAATACCGAATGGAAGGAGAATATGGCGCCAAGGTAGATTATGAACCCGCCAACTTTTACAAAGCTTGTTGGGTGACTTGTGAAAACAAGGATGCTTTCCAGGAATTCAAGGAAAGAAGAAGAAGAGACCTGGCAGTAGACAAAGATGGAAACCTGGTTTTCCTGGCAGAATCAGCCTGGATGTTGAAAATGGCACAGGAGAATCACCCGGATGTGGATTTCCACTTTACATCGGAAATATAAAATGTTGATTTTCTGCATTTTGGAACAAAGTTCCGGAATTCTTGTTCTGAAAAATAGCCTTGAATGTTAAGGCTATATTCAAGCAATATTTTCTATAGATAAATTTTAAGCTGCCGATTTAAAATCTTTGAAACAATTCTTTGATTTTAAATTAATTTTGCGGTGCTTTCGAGGTATTTTCAAACCACTAAACGAACCAAATAGGAGTGACAAATCGCTATTTCGACCTTATTGATCAGACCTTTTACTTTCCACAGGAAGGTTTTGATATTGAAAATGGACACTTACTTTTTAACGGTGTTCCACTTAAATACCTGATTGATAAATACGGTACTCCATTAAAACTCACCTACCTTCCCAAGATTGGCCTCCAGGTAAAAAAGGCCAGAAACTTATTCAACAGAGCCATAAAGGCCATGGGATACGGTGGAAAATACCATTATTGTTATTGTACAAAAAGTAACCATTTCAGTTATGTACTGAATGAGGTACTTCAACATGATGTGCAAATAGAGACTTCCTCCTCGTTTGACATCGATATGATCCGCAAGTTGCACGCAGCAGGAAAACTTGGCAAGGATAAAATCATTATTAACAACGGATTTAAAACAAGGGCCTACGCCGAGAAAATTTCCGGTCTAATCAACGATGGATTTAAAAATGTAATTCCTGTTTTGGACAATAAACAGGAGCTGGAATACTATGAAGAGATGGTAACCGGCAAAGCAAACATCGGAATCAGGGTAGCAACAGAGGAAGAACCAAACTTTGAGTTTTATACCTCAAGATTGGGAATTAGAAACTCTGAAGTACTTGATTTTTACCGCGACAAACTTGCAAAAAACAAGAAGTTCAAAGTCACCATGTTGCACTTCTTTGTAGATACAGGTATAAAAGACAGCCTTTACTATTGGGGTGAATTGAAAAAAGCCTTGAAGGTGTATTGCGAGCTGAAAAAGGTTTGTAAAGACCTGAAAGGAATCAATATTGGAGGAGGAATGCCTATTCGAAATTCACTTGGATTCGAATATGATTATAAATACATGATTCGCGAAATCGTGAGCAACATCTCTCAAGCTTGCGAAGAAGAGGGCATAGAAGAACCGGACATTTATACCGAATTTGGAAAATATACCGTAGGTGAAAGTGGTGCTGTGATATTCTCCGTTTTGAACCAAAAACTTCAAAACGACTCTGAGATGTGGTATATGATTGACAATTCCCTAATGGCAACCTTACCTGATTCCTGGGGAATTGGAGAACGATTTATTCTTCTTCCAATCAACAAATGGGACAATGAATACCGCAGGGTCAACATTGGTGGGCTAAGTTGTGATAACTCAGATTATTACAATTCTGAAGTGCATGAGAGTCAGGTATACCTGCCAGCATACGATCCTAAAGCAGAAGAAGAGCCCTTGTACCTTGGTTTCTTCCATACCGGGGCCTACCAGGATTCTATAAGTGGTTATGGAGGAATTAAACACTGTTTAATTCCTGCTCCAAGACACGTTTTGATAGACAAAGATGACCAGGGAAATTTGGTTGATATATTGTATAAAGAAGAACAATCTGCTGAAGATATGCTCAAAATCCTGGGCTACTAAAAAAAATATTTCTCCTAGGATCCTTTATTTATAGGGCATTTTACAAGAAAACACAAAAGAATAATTGGCGCCTATTGCAAATTGCCCTAAACCATTTTAACTTTGCCTTTGTTCAAAGAAATTTATTTCACAGCTCTGCTTAATTATTTGTTAAGAATCCTATAATTTTTGCATCCACGTGAATTTTCCCTTTTATTTGGACTAGTTTTTGACAATATTTTATTGACGATCTATTTTTAACATTAAAATTCAATCGCTTATAGATAACTAGCTTTTACACTAAACTCCCAAGTTTGGACTTTCTTTTTAACCATTAAAAGGGTTTAGTTATGCTAGTTACGCCATTGAATGACCAACAACTTATTGATCGTTACCTTACCGGAGATGAAAGAGCATTCGAAGAATTGCTCAGCCGCTACCAGGACAAAATTTACACTTCCATTTATTTGTTTGTAAAAGATGATGCGCTTGCGCAAG
>JAGQWW010000381.1 GCA_020436955.1 Saprospiraceae bacterium
CCGGGTTTTTGAAAAGCTTCTTCAGCAGAATTTTTATACCTGGACCAGGACTGACACCTACAGTTGGTTGGAGAGTTATTTTCCACGTCTTTTGCCCAAAGAAGGGGCAGTTTTATTGATGTATGGCAAGGAACCGCAGAGAATTTCTTTTGAAAATAAAGTGAAATTTGCAGCATGGCACCTGGTGGAACAATTGCAAAAGAATAAATGGGAGGTGGAAGCCACCGAAAGTAAACTTTCAGGGACCTATTTAAATATGAATATCACCGGGATATCTGACTTGATATTAAAGAGGGAAGGAGAAAGAGCCATCATAGATTTGAAATGGAGCGGCGCGACGTACCGGACCAATCTGGTCAAAAATGAAGAAGATATTCAACTATCCCTTTACAATGAATTGTATCAAAATATTACCGGGAAACTACCTTATTCCGGTTATTATATTTTGAGCAGGGCTCGCCTAGTAACAAGGGATAATCAAATATTTGCAGACGTAAATGCTTTACGAACGGAAGCGGATCATAAAGATATTCATCAGCGGCTTCAATTTAAGTTACAGTCTACCTTACATTGGAGATTGGGGCAGATACAAAATGGTCAGATTGAAATCCGGTGTAAACAAACCTTTAGGGATTTAGAATTCTACTATAATGAGCAAGAAGAAGAACTATTGAATTACCTTGAAATGAAAAATGAGGATGCTGCATTTGATGATTATCGCACCCTGATTCAATTGGTAGATTAGAAATTGGAATGAAAGGTTATTTACAAACAAAGACTATTTTCCCTCCGGCTATTTTCAGAAAACCCTCTCTGAATTTAGGTTTAATTGTAGTAATCCCTGCATGCAGAGAACCGTTTCTTTTATTGAGTTTACTTTCCTTAAAAAAATGTAATCTTCCTCAGTGTGATGTAGAAGTGATTGTGGTTATCAATGATGCTGAGAATGCCAGTGAAAGCACAAAAACAGAAAACAAAGCGACCTTTCAAAACACCCTTCAATGGGCTGCAAAAAACAGCACGCCGAGATTGAAATTTCATGTTTTGTATTTCAATGAGCTACCTGCTAAAAAGGCCGGGGTAGGGCTTGCCAGAAAAATAGGCATGGACGAAGCATGTTGGAGATTTGAAAAGGCTAAAAGTAAAAATGGGATTATTGTATCGTTGGATGCAGATTGCAAATGCGATATCAACTACTTTCAAGCAATTGAGCAGCATTTTACCGATTATCCTGACAAGGCAGCGACTAGCATTCACTTTGAATATCCACTTTCAGGTCCCGATTTTTCAGAGAAGCAATACCGGGCAATTACTTCCTATGAATTGCATTTACGTTATTGCCAGGAAGCCAAACGATGGACAGGTTTCCCTCATGCATTCCACTCGAGAGGTTCCAGTTTTGCTGTGCGTTGGGAAGATTATATAAAGCACGGAGGAATGAATACAATGCTCGAAGAAGAAGATTTTTATTTTTTGCAGAAATTCATTCGGCTAGACAAAATGTCTGAAATAAATGAAACCCGGGTATTCCTGTCTCCTCGGATATCAGATAGGAAACCTTCCGGAACCGGAAAGGCCATGCAGGAAATTTTAAAATCAAAACAAGCTTTTAAAACGTATCATCCGGACGGTTTCAAGATTTTGAAATCCTTTTTCAAGAAAATACTTGATAACGCGGAAAGCGGTGCAATTACATTTGAAAATTTGCATCCAGCCCTTCAATCATTTTTAGAAAAGGAATCCTTCCTTAAAGAAATAGGGGAATTGAGCCATCAAACTAAGAACCGATCTTCTTTTGAAAAGCGTTTTTTTCAATGGTTCAATAGTGTGCAAATTGAAAAGTTCTTAAAACATCATCGTCAATATCAACCGGATATCGAAATCCTGAGAGCTGCTTTGTGGCTTATAGACCAATATGAAGATATGCTCCAGGCTCCAACCGATCAGAAAGGTGCCTTAAAATGGTTTAGAGCCCGACAACGGTCAGGTGCAATGAAATCTTCAAAAATGTTAAGCTAAAATTTATTATCCCAACTTACTTGCAAGGGTTGGATAGCGGCTGGTGATGTACTGCCAGCTTCCAAAAAGTACTCCTACGTAAAACAAGTCTGCTGCCAATGTATTCCAGAAAAATGGGATTCCTGCAGCATAACAAGTCATCAAGCCGGAAAAGTCCTTTGTATACATTACGCCTGAACCTGCTAACCAGGTACCAAAGTTTGAAATAAGGAAGAAAAGCACAGAAGCCAAAAGGCTGGAACCAAGAATGTTGCGAGTATTTACTTTTCTCAAAGTGAAAAGTCCCATGGCTACGATTGCTGCAAATCCTACAAAAACCATAGGATTGCTAAACCAAACAAAACCATCATAATATTGAGCGTACACTACATTGTCAAGTACAAGGTTACTCAACCAAAGTGCAACGAAAGGAATGATTAGCGCCAATCCTTTTCTTGAAAAATAAGCTGCTCCAAAAAGAGCCATTCCGCCGATAGGTGTGAAATTTGGAGGATGTGGCAAAAATCTGCTTACTGCAGCAAGTAATACCATACTAGACATGATCCAAATTCCCAGATCGATTTTCTTATTTCTCATTGTTCATTTTTTGATTGACTGGCGGCAAAAATAAAATTTTGCGGCTGTAAAATTCAAATATTCTTCCTTCTTTCCAAATTGAAGTACCTGATTGTCCAAAATTACCCAAAGTCAAAGGAGACAATCGGGTATTTTCCAGCCTTGGCTTTGCCATTCTAAATACCTACTTTTGCGGCCAATTAAAAAAATGACCCCGATGGCTGGAAAGATATCTGACATACAAAGAGCCCAAGTTGCAGACCTGCCTCTTATAATGGAGACCTTCATGGCATGTACTTCCGAAATGCGTAAGAATGGAATCCAACAGTGGGATTATACCTATCCGGAACCTGGTCAGGTACTAAATGATATCAAAGCAGGGAATGTCTATCTAATCAAAAACCAAAATCGCTGTATCGCTACTGTAACCCTGGATGAACAACAGAACAAACAATATGAAAACATCAAATGGAATTATACCGGCGGTAAAATCCTGGTAATTCATAGAATGGCAGTGCACCCTGTTGCACAAAGAGAAGGATATGGAAACCTTCTATGTACTTTCTCTATGAATTTTGGAAAAATGAAAGGCTATGACAATATTCGTTTAGATGCATATAGCGGAAATCCTGCCTCCAATCAAATGTACATC
>JAGQWW010000382.1 GCA_020436955.1 Saprospiraceae bacterium
AGGTGCCAACGTGTTGGTTGCAGGCAGTAGCGTCTTCAAATCAGACAATCCTGAAAATACTATCAGCCAATTGAAGGCGATTGGAAATATGGAGTGGGCGTAAATTTGGTCTTTGGCTGTTGGCCATTGGCTATTAGCTTTTTTTCGCAGTAGGTCAAGGGAATGCCCTTGACCTACTGCGTTTTTATGAAGATGCCAGCTAGAGACTAGCATCCAGCGAAATCACCCCCTAACCCCTCTCAAGGGGGAGGCAAATGGTGAGGCTTTCGCTCTTCGAAAACATTCGTCACTCGTACTTCGTCACTCGTAACTTGACAAGCATCCAGCTTCCAGAAACCAGTATCCGGCACCTATCACCCCCTAACCCTTTCAAGGGGTTGACCTGATTGTTCGGTGCCCGGCTTTCGGTATTTGGCCGTAAATCGTAAACGGTAAATTCGTAAATCCCCATTCACCTACCCCACCACTTTCCCCAATCCAGCAACCAGCAACTAGCAACCAGCAACTAGCAACCAGCAACTAGCAACCAGTAACTAGCAACCAGGATCCAAAATAAAACAGCCACCCCGATGGAGCAGCTGCTTTTACTAATTCGAATGATTATATATTCCAGACTAAAACGTCTATGATTACCAAACTTTAAGGCCGCCGTAGTTTAGGTTAGCCTTGATAACAGAGCGGGCACCTTTTTGTCCTACGTAGCCATCAATTTCATGATAGGTTCCCTTTTCTTTTTCGTTTACAACCTTCAATACCTGTGGATATTTGATCCCTGCATAATCGGCTGAAGCTTTTACCTGGTAGTTGGCACCTTCTTCCACCTTGATTTTGTAGTCTGCAAAGCTTCCGTTGAGGTTTAGATTGTTGAAGCCTTTGACCACTTTGCCAAAGTTGGCTCCTCCATATTTTAGGTCCAGGTTAGCGGAGCTTTTTAGCTCTCCGATAGAGACCTCAGCATATTTTGAAGTAACATTCAACACTTCCGCTGCACCAATTTCCAGGTTGTCATATCGGCCTTCATTATTAAAGGTGTGGACATAACCAATCTTGTAAGAGTCGTATTGAGAATTGGCGTCAAGCGTTCCTGTCTCTTCAATGTTTACCTTAGAATATTTGCTGTTGATTTTTACGGATTTGGCTTCTTTTACCTTCAATTGGCAGTAAGAACCGTCGGCTACCACATTATTTGCCAGGAAAATGGTACCGTTTCCATATCCTAAGAAAACAGAAAGGTCATTTTTTGCAGATTCTACCTGAAAGTTACCGTACTTGATATTTAAAGTAGTTGCTCCATTGATGGTCCCGATGAAGGAGTCGCCATATTTGTTGGCCAAATCAAGGCGAGCATTGTTAGGGATGACCACATCATAATCGATGGAGTAATCAACTTTAGAGGATCCCCACCATGACCAGGTGGAACCACCATTATCGATAACCGTTTTAGCAGCGACTTTATCAGCAGCTTCGGCAAATTCGATTTTTATTTTGTCAAATACCTTTTGCGCATCTTGTTCAGAATTGGCGCGGACGGTGATTTTTACTTCCACTTTTACGCGGTCCTGATCCCATGTTTTAACATATACCTTTCCGTACTGGTTGTCAAGGCTGGCAAGACCATTTGCAGTAAGCGGAAAATTGCGCTTAATGGTTTTGGAAAACTCCTGCTTATTGCCGGCCCAAACAGCCGGACCCACCATTAGCATTGCGGCTGCGAGTAGCAACCAGGTTTTGAAATTATAGACTGACTTCATTTTTTTCTTTGTTTTGAACTTTTGGATTTAATGTTTGCATCCTATCCAATACCCGTTTCAAAATGTCGATTTTCAACTGATAATTCTGGATGATTGCTGAAACGATTCTTTCTTCGTTTCCTTTGGGAGCTTTAGCCAATTCAGTTTTGAGCTCGTTCATCACTTGCTCAAATTCTGCCAGGTCTTCTTTAAAAGCGGGATCCACCTGATAATTGGTCAACATTTGGACCTGCTTTTCATATTGATGGCGATAGTAGTCTTCTAATTCAACAAATTGTGCAGGTAGCGCAGGATCTTCTCCGGCGATGGTTGCTACCACCGGCAACTCTTGTTGTTGCATTTGTGCACCCAGGAATACACCCAGACCAAGCAGCACAACTGCTGCTGCGGCATAGGAAATTATGCGGGCACGAGTCATGAATACTACTTTACCACCGGTACCATTGACTTTACGGTCGATTTTGGACCAAACCTCCAGACTGGGGAGTTCATTGTCAAACTCGTCCCGGTTATCTCTGATGAATCTTTCTAAATTACTCATGGTAGTAGTCCTATTAATAGAATTAAAAATTTGCTGTTACTGGGTCGTTCAACAGGTCGAGTATTTTACGCTTGGCTCTGGAATATTGTGATTTCGAAGTTGAAGTGCTAATGTCTAAGATTTGCCCTATCTCTTCATGGTCATAACCTTCCAAAGCGTACAAGGAAAAAACAACTCGGTAACCATCCGGCAATTTATAAATGGCCCTGTTAATAGCATCTACGGTCATTTTTACTTCCTCTGTTGTATGCCTGTCTTCCTGATAATCTTCAAAATCATGAAAACGTTCATCCAACTCGGTAAACTGTAAACGCCTTTTTTTCAACCAATTGATACAGTTGTTGATTACAATTCTTTTTATCCATGCCCCTACTGAAGACTCTTGCCGGAAAGAATCCAGTTTGGTAAATACATCGATGAAAGAATATTGTAAAAGATCTTCTGCATCGGCTTCATTCCTGACCATACGGAGACACACATTGTACATGGCTTTTGAATACAATCGATACAGCGTAAACTGGGCGTTACGATCGCCCTGTTTGCATGCGTTGATGATGTTCTTATGCGTTTCTCCGTAATCCACGAATTGGGTTTTAAGCTCATTGCTATAGACAGCGAAAGTTTAAAGGGGTTGCACGATTTTTAAAAAGTGTTAAATAAATTTTAAATCCCTTTGATTCATTCTTCCCTAATATTGGATTTAATATTGGAAATTCTAAAAATAGATCCTGTGTTTTTGATTTTGTCTTTTTTAGGAATTAGCAGGATTGGGGAAAAGTTATATTTTTTTATGATGGAGCTTATAATTTCAATCTGCAGTGCTTCGTCGTTACTTTTGGCTTGACCCAAAAGTAACCAAAAGGTCAAGGCTGTATCCCTTTTGCAACCCGCAATATCCCGCCCGCACAATAGACAACGAAAAACCT
>JAGQWW010000383.1 GCA_020436955.1 Saprospiraceae bacterium
CAAAGCGCATCATACTTTGGAGAAACATACCCTTTCCAAATGGCAATTGCATTGGAAACAGCAAATGGCCGAATGGTACGGTATGTTTATCCACGAAGCGCAATATTTTGAACCCGTAATGCGCGACATCGAAGGATTTCTGGAGAGCACCCAGACAAATGTTAGTGGTACTGTTTTCATTCAATTGTATCCCTATAGATTTGTTATTCAAGGCATTACATCGCCTCATGATTTGATGCAATCAGGTTTTGGACAATATGGAGAAACCAATAAAAATTGGTCCGGGGAAGATGTGAAAGGATTTACCAAAATATTGGCCAATTCGGTTCAAATTTTCAATCATGTAAACAAGCAATCATGATTACAGCTGGTATTATCGGTGGAACAGGATATGTTGCGGGTGAATTGATTCGCAGCTTGTTGATCCATCCCGAGGTAAACATAGATTTTGTTTACAGTCATTCTAATCCGGAAAAGCCGATTGGTATTTTCCACCAGGACCTGGCAGGGATTTCAACACTTCATTTTACAGACAAGGTCAATCCAGAGGTGGATGTCGTTTTTTTGTGTTTAGGCCATGGCAATTCTTCCAAATTTTTGTCTGAAAATGAGTTTTCGGAAAGAACTGTGGTGATTGATTTGAGCAATGATTTTAGGTTGACTGGAAACGCTCAACATGGTAATCGGAATTTTGTGTATGGTCTTCCGGAATTCCAATCTCATACCATACGAACTGCAAAAAACATCGCAAATCCAGGTTGTTTTGCTACTGCAATTCAATTGGCATTATTGCCGTTGGCAGAAGCAGGTCTTTTACAAAATGAAGTCCATGTAAATGCCACCACCGGTGCTACCGGTGCCGGTGCTTCTTTATCGGCAACCACTCATTTTGCCTGGAGGCAGGACAATTTATCGGTGTATAAAGCCTTCAATCATCAACATCTAGGTGAAATCAACCAAACACTTTCTACCCTGGCAGGAGGAGAGATTGGGGAAGTTAATTTTCTACCCCAACGTGGCAATTTTACACGCGGCATATTCGCAACAGCATACACAAAAGCAGATATGGATGAAGGTGCCTTAGTAAAACTGTATAAGGACTTTTATAAAAATGCGCCCTTCACCCATGTACAGGATCAGGACATTCACCTCAAGCAGGTGGTGAATACCAACCATTGCTTTGTACAGCCCCGCGTTGTTGGAAATAAGGTCTTCGTCACCTCTATCATCGACAACCTATTAAAAGGTGCAGCAGGGCAGGCCATTCAAAATATGAACCTTGTATTTGAATGGGAAGAAACCACCGGATTACATTTTAAAGCAAACTACTTTTAAAAAATGGCACTTTCAACATTCACCTCTTTTGCTGATGTGGACCACCTGGATAATTGGGTGGAACTGGCTAAAAAAATTAAGGATAATCCATTTCAATTTCAAGATTGGGGTCGTAATAAAACCCTTGGACTCATATTTTTAAATCCCAGTCTTCGCACCCGATTAAGCACCCAAAAAGCAGCCCTGAACCTCGGCATGCAAGTCATGGTCATGAATATGAATCAGGACGGTTGGGCCATTGAAATGGAAGATGGAACTGTAATGAATGCGGGTACTCAAGAGCACATAAAGGAAGCAGCAGGGGTTATTTCTCAATATTGCGATATTATTGGTATCAGGACTTTCCCGGGATTGAAAGACAGGGGTGAGGACTATGCGGAGAACATAATGAACAAGTTTCTTGCACATGCAACAGTGCCGGTGGTCTCTCTGGAAAGTGCAACCAGGCATCCACTGCAGTCTTTTGCTGATGTTTTGACCATTGAAGAGACCAAAAATAAAAGTAAGCCAAAAGTAGTCTTATCGTGGGCACCCCACCCAAGGGCTTTGCCGCAGGCAGTTTCCAATTCGTTTGTAGAATGGATGATCGGCGCCAGAGCCAATTTAGTGATTACAAATCCGGAGGGATGGGACCTTTCAAAAAACTTTACAAGAGACACTCCTGTGCTTCATAACCAGGAAGAAGCCTTACAAGGTGCAGATTTTGTCTACACCAAAAACTGGTCTTCCTTCGAAAATTATGGTGCCATTGCTACTGGAAAGGAAAATTGGATGATAACAAAAGCCAAGTTATCCCATACCAATGAAGCAAAATTCATGCATTGCCTCCCGGTGAGGAGAAATGTGGTGGTTGCTGACGAAGTTTTGGACAGCCCTGCAAGTTTAGTATTGGAACAGGCCAACAACCGGACATTTGCTGCACAGACTGTTTTATTAAAAATGCTGGGTTATGAAGGATAAATTAATGGTCGTAAAAATCGGTGGGAACATCATTGACCATCCGACAGCACTTGATAATTTCCTGAGTGAATTTGCCAGGAAGCCGGGTAAAAAAATACTGGTCCATGGTGGAGGAAAGATCGCTACGGAAATCAGTAAAAAACTGGGTATTGTATCACAATTTGTCGAAGGCCGGCGGGTCACTTCTGCAGAAGAATTGGAAGTGGTCACCATGGTGTACGGTGGATTGTTGAGTAAAAAAATTAGCGCAAAACTCAATGCGTTGGGCTGTAAAACCCTCGGATTATCCGGTGCCGATGCCGGTATTTTAACGGCAGAAAAGAGAAGCCCGACTCCAGTTGATTATGGTTTTGTAGGTGATATTCAAACCATTCAAAAGCAGCATCTTTTAGACTTATTAAATTCGGATTTTAATCTTGCATTTTGTGCTTTGACCGGTGACAATGCCGGCCAATTGCTCAATACCAATGCTGATACCATTGCAGCCAGCCTGGCAATCGCATTAGCAAATCACTTTGAGGTGGATCTGTATTATATTTTTGAAAAAAAAGGGGTACTTGAGCGATTGGCAGATGAAAATTCAGTCATACCTGTCATTGATAAAGGTACTTTTGAAAATTTGAAAGCAGAAGGGAAAATTCATACAGGGATGTTGCCCAAACTATCCAATGCATTGGAAGCTGTTGAAAAAGGAGTGAAAAAAGTTGTAATAAGTGATCCGGCCTTTTTTGCAGAAGACCATCCATATTGTACCATCATCAAAAGCAAGGCAGATGCATAAGGAGTTATTTGAAAAATCGGTGACCTTGCTACAGCAATTGATTGAAACGCCTTCTTTTTCAAAAGAAGAAAATGAAACGGCTACACTGCTTTTTGAATTTTTAAAAAAGGAAGGTATCATCTGTCATCGGCATCAAAACAAT
>JAGQWW010000384.1 GCA_020436955.1 Saprospiraceae bacterium
AAGAAATTTCATTTTCCCAGCCATACAAATTGAAAATGTGGGCGTACATTGTAAGATTGTAGGAATGCTGAGCTTTTTATAACATATACATTGCAATATTTGCCTAAATCCATCGAATGAAAACACTTCTTTTTTCCTTTTCTTTTTTCTTATCCCTTTTCCTTTACAGTCAAAACCAACCTATCACTATTGGTGAAAGGATGGAAATTGAATCCCAAATCTTACAAGAAACCAGAGCCGTAAATATTTACTTGCCACAAGGGTACCATATGACTTCCCGGGCTACCTATCCGGTTTTATACATGCTCGATGGTGATTACAACTTTCATTATGTAACCGGTATGATAGACCAAATGGCAAGTATCAGTGAGATAATACAGGAATGTATTGTAGTTGGAATAGCAGATAAGGGTCATGATCGTTACGTTGAAAGTTGTACCCCTTTTGATAAAAAAAATAATCCCGCTGGCAATGCTGAAAATGTCTTACGATTCATAACAGAGGAGCTGAGGCCATTCCTATCGTCCAACTATCGGATAAGTGACTTTGACATGCTGGCAGGCCATTCATTAGGTGGATTGTTTGTGATCCATTCCCTACTTTCCAAGCCGGAGTCTTTTAATGCCTATATCGCAATCAGCCCCAGTCTTTGGTGGAATGATTATCAGGTTGAAAAGGAAGTGGAAGGATTTTTTAAAAAACACGAAAACTTACAACGGTCCCTTTTCCTGTCTGTAGGCAATGAAAAAGGAATGGGCATACTTGGATTTCAAAACCAGCTGGACATTCAAACCTTTGCAGATGAATATTATGGCAATACTCCTTTAGGGCTGGATTACCATTTCAATATATTTCCAGATGAAAACCATAATTCAGTAGGATTAATAAGTATCAAAACAGCATTGGAATCACTTTTTGAAAAATATGAATTGAATCCTGCAGATTTTGAAAACGTTGAAACCCTGAATGATTACCTAAGCCTTATTAGTCCCTTAAGGGAGCAACTCGGCGCAGGTTTTCGACTACCTACAAGGCAATTAAAAACTGCAATTGAAAAAGCTTTCCAGGACCCTTCTTTTGATGTAGCTGCTGCAGAAAAGGTCATTTCAAGGGATTTTTCTGCTTCTTTGGGTGACTTTTACCTGATTTGTGGCCAAATTTTTATAAAAAAAGGCAAGACCGAAAGTGGTGAAACTTACCTTCAAAAAAGTATTAACAGAGAACCCAATGATGTAAACAGTTGGATGGAATTGGGGCAATATTATTCTAAAGCAGGAGAAAAGGAAAAAGCACTGGCCAACTATGAAAAAGCTCATGAAATCACGACAAAAATTAAAGTTCCGAGATGGGTTCAAAATGAATTGAATGCCAGGATTTTAGGCCTCAAAGATTCAAGTAACAAATGATCATTTAACATTTAAAATGAAGGCATTGTGTTATTCCTCACCTAAGACTTTCCGATAAAATTTTAGCTTTACCGCTCAAAGTGAAAAAGACTTGAGAATAGGTTTTTCCATATTGATGATTGTTGCTATCCTGCTACCGGGCCTAACCCGGCTTGCAATCTTTATTGACTTTAAAATCAATCAGGATTTCATTGCAGATGCCTATTGTATCAATAAAGACGAACCGCTTTCCTTGTGTAGTGGTAAATGTTACCTTACAGAGCAATTGAAAAAAGCTAATGAAAAGGAAGAAAAACAAATTCCAGTTTCACAGAAAGAACGGCTGGAGATAACCTATTTCACGCCACAAACTGCATTTTATGCCGGACTTTTGGAATCTCAGGTAAAGAAGTTTACCATTCCTCCGTACCGGTCACCATTCCATCCTACTGCCATAAGTATTGGTATTTTCAGACCTCCACAAAGCGCCTTGATTTAGAATTTTTTGGTTTGCATTTTTTAAAAAGCGAACCCAATTGCATTTGGTCCACCCCAATTCCGGGATGAAGGCCAATTTCTATTATTTTCTTTAAATCAAGCTTATCATGCAGTACAAATATATTGTAACCATGGTCCTTGCCTTTTTGGTATCAGGACTATTTGCCCAACAGCAAGCCATTCGAATTTTAGATTTGGAAAACGCCTTGCCAATTTCATTCGCAACCTTTGAATACGGAGACCAAACCGGTACCGCTGATGCTCAAGGCATTATCCATTTAACCTATACAACAGGCAACAGTTTGACCCTGTCTCACATCAATTATGGTACCTGGACAATGAAGGACCATCAAGTACAGACTGCCATCAATGAGCAGGTAACCTTCCGAAAAAATATTGCTGTCAATTTATATCCTGCAACCATCATTGCAGTGCGGCCCCAAGGTCTTCAACCCGATGAAGAAATTACCCTTCAATTTGATGATAGATTAGCCCATGATGGAGCTTCCCTGTTAAAACAAATGCCGGCGATTAGTACCATCCGGAAAGGTGGAAATTATGGGTTTGATCCCGTCTTTAGAGGTTTCAAATACGACCAATTAAACATCGTTTTAAACGGAGCCCAGAGTGCTACCGCAGCTTGTCCCAACCGTATGGATCCACCTACCAGTCAAATGGCACCTAATATGATGGATCGCATTGAAGTTTTAAAAGGTCCACATGCGCTACGATATGGAACCGGATTTGGTGCTACCATCAACTTTATCCCAACCAGATTGCGGTTCACTCCTGCAACTGATTTTTATGGCCGGGTTTCCGGTGGGTATGAAAGTAATGGTAATGTGCTACGCAGCGAATCTCAAATTGGAATTACC
Source organism: Saprospiraceae bacterium (assembly GCA_020436955.1). GTDB lineage: Bacteria > Bacteroidota > Bacteroidia > Chitinophagales > Saprospiraceae > JAGQWW01. The sequence goes on from JAGQWW010000384.1 coordinate 2,759, forward strand.
GGTTCCAATTATGATTTTAGTGTATTGGGTTCCTGGTCACAGGGAGACGATTATAAAGACGGAAATGAAAATGTAGTACCAGCTGATTTTACAAGAGGCAGTTTTGGCGCTAACCTTGGATTGAAATTAACCAATCAGCAAAAATTGAGAATATCAGGTCTTTATAATCGTGCCCGTGATGCTGATTTCCCGGCTTTGCCTATGGATCTTCGTGAGGATGACACCTGGCTGTTCAATGCACGACATGACATCTTGATCAATGGGAAGCATCTGCAATCCTGGAATACGACGGTCTTTGGATCCTTTGTTGAGCATTTAATGGATAATCTGCTCAAACCATTGGAGCCACGTATGATGAACGCATCCACTGCTGCAACAACCTATAATTATGGTGCCAGAACAGAAAGTGTTTGGAACGCAGGAAAAGGTAAATTATACGCAGGGTTGG
>JAGQWW010000385.1 GCA_020436955.1 Saprospiraceae bacterium
ATTTTTATAATTATTTGATTTCCAATTAATTAAATCACACCTTAAAGGTCCAACTGCCAAATTTAGTAAAAATAGACCGTAGGAATAATAAATTCATTATCACAAAAAAGCCTATTTTCGACCCTTACTTTAGGACACAAATACACTAAGTAGTCTGTTTTGGGCTTAAAAATGTAAAAACACATGACTGATTTTAATAAATTCAAAGTACCCGACCGCGTCAATAATAAATATAAAAAGCCGGTAGCTTATTTCTGTATGGAATTCGGAATTGACCAGGCACTCAAAATTTATTCGGGTGGCTTGGGCTATCTGGCTGGTTCCCATATGCGCAGTGCATATGATTTGAAACAGAACCTAATTGGGATCGGTATTTTATGGAAATACGGATACTATGATCAGGAAAGATCCGCTGACAATCAAATGGCGGCCAATTTCAGGGAGAAATTTTATTCTTTTCTACAGGAGACCGGCATCAAGTTTACTATTACCATTGATAAACATGATGTATGGGTAAAGGCGATGTATCTGGCACCGGAAGTGTTTGGTACTGCCCCACTCTTCTTCCTTTCAACAGAGGTCCCGGAGAATGATTGGTTATCACATACCATTGTGCACAAATTATACGATAATAACCCATCAACCAAAATTGCCCAGAACATGCTTTTGGGGATAGGCGGCGTAAAATTATTGGAAGCTTTACATTGGGAACCTGAGGTGTACCATATGAATGAAGCCCACGCTTTGTCAGGTGCATTCTATCTTTATGAAAAGTGGGAAAACATTGATAAGGTAAAAGAAAAGTTTGTATTTACTACCCATACACCTGTTCCGGCTGGAAATGAGGTTCACGACATCAACCTTTTGGATGGGATGTCTTTCTTTGGCAACCTTCCATTGGAAGAAGTTAAAAAGGTATCGGAAGAGCATGGCAATGCCTTCAACCATTCTTTGGCAGCTTTGAGGATGTCTCATAAAGCGAACGGGGTATCCAAAATCCATGGTGAAGTAGCACGTGAAATGTGGGGTTCATATCCACACATCGCCCCTATCACCCATGTTACCAATTCACAAAATTGGAAATACTGGGCCGACCCGGAATTGAATACAGCGCTTGAAAAAAACAAGGACAAAGAATTCAAATCCAGAAAAAATGAAATGAAAAAGCGCTTGTTTGAGATAGTTGCTGATCAGAACGGCAAACTTTTCAAAGAAGATGTCATTACTATAGTTTGGGCACGACGTTTTGCTGATTACAAAAGAGCAGATTTGATCACCCGCGATAAAGAGCGCTTTCTAAAGATATTGAACAACAGCAAATATCCGGTACAAATCATTTGGGCAGGAAAACCATACCCAACTGATTTCCATGCGGTAAGCACATTCAATAGCCTTGTAAACCTTAGCAAAAATCATCCAAATCTTGCTGTATTAACAGGTTATGAATTGGCCCTTTCCAAAGCTTTGAAACAAGGTTCTGATGTTTGGTTGAACAACCCGAGAATCCCTAGAGAAGCCAGTGGAACCAGCGGTATGACTGCAGCAATGAATGGTAGTGTAAACTTCTCAACGCATGACGGTTGGATTCCTGAATTTAGTCATCATGGCATCAATTGTTATACGTTGCCACCTGCTGATCCAGCCTGGCCTATCCAGGAGCAAGACCGTTTCGACCTTGAAAATCTATACCGTATTTTGGAGGACGAGATTCTACCAACCTACTACGACAAACCAAAACAATGGCTTGAAGTAGTAAAACAATCGATGACAGACATCAAACCTTTCTTTGACTCAGATAGAATGGCAACCGAGTATTATGAGAAGATGTATGAGTAGGGAGAGGAGGTTTGAGGTATGAGGTATGAGGTATGAAGTATAAGGTATGAAGTATGAAGTATGAGGTTGGGGATTTTTGAATTTTGATTTTTGATTCTTGATTTTTTTTGGCTTTATATTCCAATTTATCTTTTTTAAAACAGGCTAAAGGTCTTCATGATCTTTAGGCTGTTTTCATTCCAGGGTTTTTGTTAATCACAGTTGATAGGTGCGGCGGTTTAAGGATACATGGAATGCCAACAGCTAATAGCCAATGGCCAACTACCAGCAATCAAACTTATTCCATCATTTTCATTTCAAAATGGTTGGGCTTTTTGAAAATTCTTATAAATTAGCTCCGAATTTAAAATCTTTTTTTGCCCGATAAGCAAACAAGAATTTTCCCTAACCTGCCTTAAAGCCAAGATTGTTTTATTTTTTTATCCTCAGACTGTTTGGGTCAGGTTGGCCCGGTATGAATAAATATTAAGGTCGAAATGAATCAAAACAGCAGGGAAAACCATAAAGAATTAACAGTCGGGTGATTTCTTAAAAAAGAGCGAAGGGTATTTAATATACCATCTTCGCTCATTTTTTTTGTGTGCTTAAAACCTTTTAAACATGTTAGAGCAATTTGAAATTGGGTGGTTGACCGTGGTAATCATGGTCATTTATGGGATCGGAATTATAAGTTATGGTCTGTACCATGGAAAGAGGAGTTCATCGGAAGATTATTTTCTGGCAGGAAGAAATATGACATGGCCCATTGTTGGTATAGCTCTTTTTGCAGCCAATATTTCAAGTTCCACACTTATAGGTTTGTCGAGTTCTGCCTTCCAAACCGACACACATGTTTTTAACTACGAATGGCTAGCATCGGTCGTCCTCGTATTCTTTGCTATCTTTTTTCTACCATTTTACCTTCGTTCAAAGGTCTATACCATGCCGGAGTTTTTGGAGCGACGTTATGACAGTCGTTCCAGGTATTACTTCTCCTTTATCACAGTGATAGGTAACGTTTTAATCGACACCGCTGCTTCATTGTATGTTGGGAATATTATTCTTCAATTATTATTCCCGGATCTTCCGGGTTATGTAATTATATTAATATTGGCAGTAGCCTCTGCAGCCTATACGATACCTGGTGGTTTAAATTCAGTAATTCAAACTGAAGTAATTCAGGCAGTTTTATTAATACTTGGCTCTTGTGTATTGACTTATTTTGCCTTTGACCAGATTGGTGGTTGGGAAGGTATGATTTCAGGTCTGGACGCTAAAGCAGCTGCGGGAGACTTTGTCAACGAGAAAACCGGAATGGTCCTCCATAATGCCGAAGAGGTGCTGAGTCTTGTACGTCCCGCAGGTA
>JAGQWW010000386.1 GCA_020436955.1 Saprospiraceae bacterium
ATTTTGAATGAGATTGAGGAATTTACGAGTTGCCAAAGACCAATTTTCTAGTGATAATTTAAGAGAAGCTTGCAGAACTCCGAAAACCGAACATCGAAAGCCGAAAACCAAAAGATTTGCCGTCCGTTTGAGGGGGTTGGGGGGTGATTTTCCATCAATTTTTCGAAATTAATATCCCCAATCTCCAATCACCGATCTCCAATCCCCCATCCCCAATCTCCTATCTCCCATCCCAGATCTCCTCCCTCAATCCTCCTCCACACCCGTCAGCCATTTCTTGAAAATCGGTGACCGCTCAGTGCTTACAATGGTCTCCGTTTCACAAGGGGGCTCTAATTGGATTTTTACCCTTGATTTGGAATAAGCGTACATTTCTTTGATAGCGTCAATATTGATTATGAATTGACGATTGATGCGGAAGAACTTATCATCAGGGGATATTTCATCCAGTTTTTCCAAAGAGTAATCGATAGGGTAGCGTTTCCCCTGATTGGTAACCAAAAAGGTGATTTTATCTTCTGTGTAGAAATAAGCCACTTCATCAATGGAAACTACTTTGATGGTCTGGCCAAACTTGATAAGGAATCGCTTGGAAACAGCATCGCTCTCTTTTTTTATTTCCTTTGCCAGCTCTTTATAATTGGTACCTTTTTCCTCCGGACGGTTCCTTTCATATTTTTCTATCGCTGCAAGCAAGGAAGCTTCCTTCACCGGTTTTAACAGATAATCTACTGCATTTACCCTAAAGGCATCAATCGCATATTCATCATAAGCGGTCGTGAAGATGATCGGCACCTGTATATCGACCAGGTTGAAAATTTCAAAACAGGATCCATCTGCCAGGTGGATGTCCATAAAAATCAGGTCAGGTGCAGCCGTGCTCTCTGAAAACCAATTGACGGTGGTTTCAATACTGTCCAGTTGTTCGATAATCTCAAAGGAGGGACGAAGGGTCTTAATTAATTTGGTAAGTCTTCTGGCAGCTGCCAATTCATCTTCAACCAATAGTACACGCATCTTTTGTGTTTTTAAATAATAAGAATTCGGGTTTGTAACTACTTAGTTCGCCGGGATGATCGGTAGTCGAACGATAAAATGGGTTTCTGTTTTTTCCAACAGCATCTTTTTTGATGTTAGGTATACATATCGCTTGGCAATACTGTCCAAGCCGTATTGGGTAGAAGGTTCAGGTGTCAATTTTAATTGTAATGGATTCGATACCACGATGAATCCGTTTTCTTGTTGGATAGAAATTCGTAGCGGTTTGGATTTGGATATCACATTGTGTTTTACCGCATTTTCAACCAACATCTGTAGTGATAATGGAACCAGGAATCCATTGGTATCCTTGATGTCAAACTCAATTTCCAGGTTGTCGCCATAGCGTTGACTTAGGAGATAGCCATAGTTTTCGACAATCTCCAATTCTTCAGTCATTGGAATGATTTCCTTTTCGCGATATTGGACAATGCTTCGATAGAAGTCAGATAACGCTTGAACATAATCCATGGCCTTTCCGGGATTTTCATCAATCACGGTCATTAAGGTGTTGAAGCTATTGAAAAGAAAATGTGGATTAATCTGACTTTTTAATGCTTCGAATTGTGATTCGATCTTTTCCTTTTTCATTTCAGCCTCACGGTGTATCCGACTGTCCCTCATTCTTTGATACCAGTAAAAACCACCGCCTGCCAAAGCAATACAAGAGAGTATAAACCAGAGTTGTTGCCAGTACGGCTTTCCTATGGTAAATTGATATTCCGTAATGGGTTCCTTGTCAAAGGCACTGTTCTCTGTAGATTGGATTTTTAAAGTATAGTCACCGGGAGGAAGGTGTGGATAAGAAATGAAATTGTCCCGACTCTTTTTCCAGTCCAGATCGTATCCGTCTAATATGTACCGATATTCAACAGTTTTTGGGTCTGTATACCAAAGACCAATACAATCAAAACTTAAATGGTTTTCTTCATATCCAAAAGTCTTTGATGCTTCCGGTTCTTCTTTTTCAAGAAAAACGGAAACTGATTTGATTAGGGTCCTTGGATGAATCTGAAGGTCTTCTTCAAGGGCTGTATAGGTGATCAGACCTTTATTGGTACCTATCCATATTTTTTTGTCTGAGCCGTGTGAGACGGTATTAAGATTGGGCTCAATATCTTCTGCACCAATTTCCTGGTCGTAATAGATGAGGTGTTCCAGCTCAGGATTTAGCAGGTCAATCCCAAAAGGGTGGACCACCAGGATATTCCCTTTCGAATCGTTGGTCAATCCGGTAATTGTAAGATTCCTAAGTCCTTCCGGTAATGCAAGTTGCGTGAATTTTTCCCCGTTATATTTGAAGATTCCATTGTCTGATGAGCAAAACCAGATATTCCCAAGGTTATCCTCTGTGATGGAATAGACTGATTTAAAAGGGATGTCATTTGTTGATTGGAAATAGGAAATTTCACCATTCAAAATTTTTACCAGGCCCTTACTATCTGTCCCCAACCATGCAACACCTCTGGAGTCAATGAAAACCGTATAAATGTAGTCGGTTGGCAAGCCATTCTCTTTGTTGTACCAATCAATTTTGAGTTTTTCGTACCCTACAAATTCAGGATTCTTGATTACGACCACACCTCTAAGTGTGGCCAACCAAATCTTACCGTTTTGTTCTGTAATGGAAAATATATTTCCATCAGGGAGCTTACTGTTTTTGGTAGTGAAATGAAATACTTTCTTCCGATCGCTACTGATACAAAATAGACCTTCTCCATAAGTGCCTACCCACAATTTTCCAACACTGTCTTCGTATAAACTCGTAATGTTGATGATACGCCTTTTCCAAAAGGGAGTCCATTGTTCTTTCCCATCAGGCAAATGTTGAAATTTGTAAAGACTCGAATCGGTACCTACCCATACAACTTTGTTTCGGTCTTCATATACTGCCTGGATATTCGCTACTTTTGAAAGCGCCCATTCAAATTGGCGATTAGCAGAATAGGCAACAGAACTACCATCGCAAAACCAAATATCGCCCTCCATATCTTTAGCAACATCCGTGATTTTCGAGTTATTCAACTCACTCATGTTGTAAATGGGGTGCGCTCTCATATCATCAAAGGTCGCCCGCCAAATGCCCTGATTTTGAGTACCAATCCAAATCTCCAGGTTCTGAAATAATTCAATACTGGTCAC
>JAGQWW010000387.1 GCA_020436955.1 Saprospiraceae bacterium
ATGGGAACCTCAGGTCCGTCTATTTCTACCATAAGATTATCCACACCTAATCCCATCAAAGCACTCAACATGTGCTCGATGGTACTTACTTGTGCTTCGCCATTTTTAATGGTAGTGCCACGGTTGGTGGAAACCACACGGGCTACATCAGCGGGAATAACCGGTTTATCGTCCAAATCAACTCTTTGGAATTTAATTCCAGTGTTGACCGGAGCCGGTTTGAAGGTGATATTAACTTGCTTACCGGTATGCAATCCGATACCGCTAAGTGATGCTTCTTGTTTAATGGTGTGCTGATTATCGCTCATTCAGCCTTTTAAATTTTTTGCAAAAATAGATTTTGAAAAAGGATTTTAATAATCACAGTCCATTATTCCCTCAGAAAGAATGGATTTACTTGCTTATTTCTCCTTCAATTCCTGTATTTCCTTTTCCAGGGCACCTAGTTTTCTGTACAACGCAGGCAATTTTTTAAATACCGCGTAACTCTTTATGTAATCGTTGTAAGGGATGGCAGGGCTACCAAATAAAGCCTGCCCTTTTTCTTTTACAGATGAAGCTAAACCACTCTGGGCCTGTATCTTAGTTCCATCAGCTATTTCAAGATGACCGGCAAATCCTACCTGGCCGCCAATCATACAATTTTTTCCAATCTTGGTACTTCCGGCTACTCCGGCCTGCGCTGCGATAACGGTATTTTCACCGACTACCACATTGTGCGCAATCTGCACCAGGTTATCAATTTTAACGCCTTGCTTTATAAAAGTGCTGCCCATGGTTGCGCGATCAATGGTCACATTGGACCCTACATCAACATTATCTTCCATCACCACATTGCCAATTTGCGATACCTTTTTAAAAGTGCCATCTCCTTGTGGTGCAAATCCAAAACCATCAGCGCCAATGACTGAATTGGAATGGATGGTGCAGTTATTTCCAATTTTGCATGCATGGTAAATTTTCACACCCGGATGCAAAACACAATTTGAACCTATTTCCACACCTTCCCCTACAAAGACCTGATCGTGTATTAATGTGTTGGCTCCAATACTTGCATTTTTAGAAATAATACTAAACGCTCCGATGGAAACCCCTTCACCGATTTTGGCTGCTTCATTGACCAATGCGTGGTCAGAAATACCACTCGGGCCCTGGTTCATTTGCGCACCAAACTGGTCCAACAAAAAGGCGATGGAATTGTAGACATCGTCTACTCTAATTAAGGTAGCGTTTACCGGCTGACTGGGTGTAAAGTCCTTACTTACAAGGACTACGGAAGCTGTTGTACTGTAAATATAAGACTCATATTTGGGGTTGCCAAGGAAAGTAATGGTCCCTTCACCACCCTCTTCTATTTTCGAAGGGCGGCTTATCAGCACGTCCGGATCTCCCTCCACCGTGCCGTTTAGCATTGCACTTAAGTCGCTGGCTTTAATTTGCATGCCGCAAAGGTAGTTAAAAGGTCGGGATTGTCAGACCAGCTGTTATTTTTTTAAGACCAATTGTAGAAGGGCACAGATAAATTGAATTTTTACCTCTATACAAATCACAATACGGATTGTCGCCTTTACATTTGCGACATGGAAAATTTACGAATAGCAATTCCCGATCAGGTGGGGTACCATCTTTTTTATGAAAAAATTGCCCCCTTTTTGGAAAGATTGGGTCCTTTGGAAAATGTAAAAGCTGCTTCAACGGATTTTGGCCAATTGGCTGGCATGGTAGAACAAGGGTTGGCAGATTTTTTTGTTTTCCCATTGGAAATGATTCCATACAAAAGGTCTGAAAAAATGGTGGTGACTGCCCTGGCCGGAAGACCGACTGCAGGTTGGACCTTATTGGTACACCAGGACTTCCATGATGCCGGTAAAATATTACAAATCCCTGCTGGTGGTCAATTGCTGGTACCCAATGGAACGGTTGCCAACTGGTTGAAGGAAATCCGTCCTGACATCAAGACTACCATTCTGCCGGAACCTACTTTTTTCTTTACGGGCCAACAATTGGATCCGTCCAAAGCCTGGTTGTTACCTACTCATTTGGTGCAGGCTGCTAAGGCTAGTATACCTTATTGGCTAGACCGTGATATTTTACCTGAAGAACTGCCCGGACTGGCAGGGCAAGGTGCTATCGCTTTGGTGGCCCCAAAAGATAACATAGTCTTACGAAGGAAGCTAAACACCGTTCATCAAAGGGATTTGGTTCCGCATTGCAATGTAGAAAGAAGCATAGACCGAGATTTGAGGGATGCTTTGGCAGATCCATTTTTAGCTTTCTGTAAAAAAGCAGCTAACAGGCCTTTTGAGCTTTTTGTAAAAATGCTAGATAAAGACAAAGCCTTGCAGTCTTATCACTTGAGTAGTGGAACGCATTTGAATTTGAAAGAGGAGCTGGAGAGGATGATGGGGGGAATGGGCGAATAGTGGGATAGGTGAATGGCCGAATTAGCCAGTTAAATTTTTTGTTCTATTTTGGGGTTTTTAGGAATTTTTTTCCTCGAATGGCAAATGAAAATTTGCTGTATTATTTTTAAAAACAGCCTCATAATTCATACCACATGCTCCATCAGCTTTTTAGGTTCTCCGTATTAATTGGATTAATTTTCACTATTGGTTGTGGCTATAATGCCAGTTTGAAGAAAGGGACCGTCATAGCTGAAAAAGGAATGCATGTTATGCCTGTGAGCTATGAAAAAGGCTTACTGTTTGTTGAGGTTTTCATAAACGGTCAGAAAAAGCGATTTATAATCGATTCGGGAGCGCCAAATGTGGTAGATGACGATCTAAGGCAAGCATTGAATTTGAAAAAAGTAACTGAAACAGGCTTTAAAGACAGTGGAAGCGGGAGTAGCCGCAATGAAATCGTAAAAATCAAATCTTTCAAATTTGGGGATGTTGAGATAAAAAACACGGTAGCAGCTGTCATAGATTTTGACAAGTTTACCTGCTTTAATATTGATGGAATTTTGGGCACCAATATTTTAAGGCTATTTGACTGGAAACTAGACTATGCCAATCAGGAAGTATCTTTTTTTGATGCTTCTCAAACAGAATCCATTATTGCAAAAGAAGGATTCAGTGAGTATTTCCCGATTAAGACCAACCAGCAGTTCACACCGTTTATTGATGTCAAATACAAGGACCACGCATTTAGTGCCATGTTAGATTTAGGCTCAACC
>JAGQWW010000388.1 GCA_020436955.1 Saprospiraceae bacterium
CTCATCGGTTTCCAGAATTCCTTTCAATAAATGGGTAGTATCGACAGACTGTTGGTCCAAGCCCCCGGCAATTTGTTGAGCTTTCAGGATGGACTCTTGAGCTTTTATTGTGAAATTATCGTAGGTCATTGTATATTTTTATTTAGTTATGGTTTTCGGAAAGTCCCTAAAGTTAAAAAGGGAACACCAAAACAGTATCAAATCTTCGACCAAGTGAATATTTTGTAAGATTTGTCAGAAAATTCTAAAATTCGGGTGACATTATGTCACTAGAAGGTTCTGAAAATCAATATTTTATGAAAATTTTGCAGTAAAAGGAGATTTGGAATCTTTTTGAAGAAGGTTAACCATAAAATCTGAACAGCAACTTCTAATATAGCATTTTAAAAAAGCTATTATTTGAATAGGGCGGTTTGCAGGGAATACAAAAGCCAAAGTCTATTTTTGTCAAAGTTAATTGTCAAATACAGGCATGGAAATAAAAATTCAAGGAATCGATCAATTGGAGCAGGTAGTCAAGTCACTACTGCATTATGCTGGAGATAGGCGAAAGTTTTTGTTGAAAGGTGATTTGGGTGCCGGTAAAACCACTTTTGTTAAGGCATTTTGTGCCTATCTTGGAATTGAGGATTTGGTTTCCAGTCCGACCTTCTCAATTGTAAATGAATATCATGGTATTGGAGAAGATAGGAAAGCCGTTACCGTCTTCCATCTTGACCTTTACCGACTCAAAAATGAACACGAAGCATTGGATATAGGCATTGAAGACTATTTATACGATGATGCTTATTGTTTTATAGAATGGCCACAAATTATAGAGGGCCTGGTACCAGATGACGTGGTCCGCATAGAAATTGAAATGGAAGGAGATTCCGGCAGGAAATTTTTATTTTTGTAAAGTAGCAAATGCCCAGATTTGAAGGCTTTTTAAATTCAGAACAAAGAAATGAGTGAACGTTCAAAGAAGATACCGATTCCAAAATCCTTAACGGAAGGGCAATATGCGACCCAGGAAGAATTATTGGAGATTCCCAGGAAACCGGAAGATTTATACATCGGTATTCCTTGTGAAAGTGCCTATGAAGAAAATCGGATCGCTTTAGTGCCTTCCTCTATCCGAACCCTTGTGGGTATGGGATATCGGATTCTGATTGAGAAAGGTGCCGGTGAGAAATCTAATTTTACCGACAAAGACCTCTCAGAAGCAGGAGCAGAGATTGTCTATTCAAAAGACAAGGTCTATGAGGCCAATATTATATTGAAAGTTTCTCCGCCTACCCTGGAGGAAATCGATATGATGCAAATGAATCAAATTCTATTTTCTCCACTCCATATCCCGCTCATTTCAGCTGAATACATCACCAAGTTGAAAAAGAAAAAGGTGATTGCACTGGCTATGGAATATATCCAGGATGCATCGGGTTCCTTCCCAGTAGTCCGTATTTTAAGTGAATTGGCCGGAGTTGCTGCTATGCTGACCGCGGGAGAATTGATGGCCATAACCAATGGTGGGAAAGGAGTGTTGCTAGGTGGAATTTCAGGCGTACCACCAGCCAAGGTGGTTATTTTGGGCGCAGGTATGGTAGCAGAATATGCAACCCGTACTGCTCTGGGACTGGGAGCAGATGTGAAAATATTTGATGACAATATTTATAAACTCAAGCGGATTCAGGACCAGGTAGGACGACAGGTTTTTACCTCTTCCATGAATCCGGTTTACCTTGAGAAAGAAATTTTGGATGCTGATGTTGTAATCGGTGCCATCCATTCTGCTTTAGGGAGGACCCCGGTGGTAGTAAGTGAAGATATGGTAATGAAAATGAAGCCCGGTGCTGTGATAGTCGATGTAAGTATTGATCAGGGTGGTTGTTTTGCAACTTCAGAAATTACTAAGTTGAGTCATCCGACTTTTGTAAAACACGATGTTGTACATTATTGTGTTCCTAATATGGCTTCCAAATATCCAAGAACTGCTTCCATTGCCGTAAGTAATATCATGGCTCCATTACTAATGAAAGCCGCTGAATATGGAGGGATGGAAAAGTTGATTGCCGGTCATCATGGTTTGCAACATGGCGTTTATGTTTATAAAGGTTCTCTTACCAACTCTTATTTGGGACATAGATTCCAAATGAAATCTACAGATCTGGACCTTTTGATGGCTACAAGTGCTTCTTAATGAATTGAAAATTTTGCATATGAGATACTGGACAGTGTTATTCGTATTATTGACTTTAGGCTCACCGCTTTTTGCGCAGCTTGAAACCGGACTTGTCTCCAGATATTATTTTAACGATGGGACTGCAAAAGATAATTTTGGTCCGAATGACGGTATAAATGTTGATGCTATCCCTGTACGCGATCGGTTTGATAATCCCAGATCAGCGATGTACTTTGATGGAAATGGTTATATAGACCTGGGTGATGAACCCTTCAGAATGGCTATTAGCGATTTCTCAGTTTCTTTTTGGATGAAGCTGGATGAATTTACTTTTAGAGGCTATCCAATAGTAAAGCGTATCACCGATCCTACTACCAATGAACCAAGTTCCTGGGGCATAAAATTCCAGGATAATGGCAGAGACATGGAAGTTCAGGTTGCCTATGATGACTTGTCACAGGATGAATTTGCACTGGCAAATATTCCTGATTTAGAATGGCACCATTTTGTGATTATTTATGACAGAACCGGAGATTTAACCTTGTACATAGACAAATTCCTGGTTGATCAGAATGAAATTAAAACCTCCTTTTTCCAAACCTTAGGTATTCCGGGTGCATCACTTTTCCTGGGAAGGGACCAGGAGGAAACAGAATATTTTATAGGGACTATTGATGATATCCGTGTTTACCGACGGGCACTTCGAGGTTCTGATGTAGATTTACTTTTTAATGAGGCTTACATCCCTGTAAGTACCAGTGAACTTACTGACCTGGATTTGGCAAAACACATTTATCCAAATCCGGCAATTGAGACAATGCAGTTTACCAATCCAACTCAAATGGAAGCTGAATTTATTGTGACCAATAGTATGGCAGAAAAAATGCTGCAGGGGCAGATCAGCCCAAAGTCATCCACTCAAATAGCAGTAGCAAATTGGCCATCCGGGATGTATACATTACAAATGAGAGATACTAAAGGTGGTATTTCTGCTACAAGATTTGTAGTCACCAGGCT
>JAGQWW010000038.1 GCA_020436955.1 Saprospiraceae bacterium
TCTTAATCGCCCAAATCAACAGGCCTGCTGCTATTAATATTTCAGGCATCGTCGATTGGTCTACTGAGTTAGTTTTTACAGATGCTTTTAAACAATCCAGAACCTGGATTTCACACCAGGCAGCTCCTGGTGGTGACTGGGATTCAGGCGTTCCCATTCCATTGGGTCCCGAAGGCTATCCTTTGGAGATTCCTTATGACGATGGTGTAAATCCTCCTCAGGGTATCCGGGCTTTGATGCTTACCGATTTACAAGCCAATTACCCGGGTGGATCCTATAGACTCATTGCGGAGGGAGAAGGTCAAATCAGACTGTGGGGCGAAGCCAGTGGCACTTTTACTTGTCCGGTTGATACCCTCGTAGTGGTGGACCAATTGGTACAAGGAACCCTTGCACTTGAAATTGAGCGTTCAGAGGCTGGTAATCCTGTAAGGAATATCCGTTTTATTTATCCAGAGTATGTAGATGTGTATGAAAGTCAAACCTTCACTACTGAGTTCCTGAACTTCATTGACGGTTTCCAGGCAGTGAGATTTATGGACTGGTCCAAAACAAACTTCTCCCCTGTTACGACCTGGAACGATCGTTCTGAATACAATTATTATACGCAAACCCAGGAGTCCGGCATTGCCTGGGAATACATCATTGAACTGTGTAATCTCATGCAAAAAGATGCCTGGATATGTATTCCCCACCTGGCTGATGATAATTTTATCGATCAATTGGCTACGCTGTTTCGAGATAACCTGGACCCGGATTTGAAAATTTACCTGGAGTACAGCAACGAAGTTTGGAATGGTGCCTTCCAACAAAATCATGATGCAGCTGACCTGGCTGCACAGCTTGGGTACACCGGTCAACCCTGGGAGCTTTCCTGGAAGTATACGGCAAAAAGAAGCGCTGACCTTTTTTACATTTTTGAAAATGTCTTCGGAGGTTCCGACCGATTAGTGAAAGTGATTCCAAGCCAGGCAGCCAATCCCTGGTTGAGCAATCAAATAGTGACCTATTTTAAAGACCCAACTTACAATCCAAATCAGGTGACAGCAGATGCACTGGCAATTGCTCCTTATTTTGGGGGCAATGTTGCCAATAATATCATTGATCAGGGACGCCTGGCAGCGATAACCATCCCTGAAATAATTGAAGCGATGGATTCCAGCCTTCAGACGGTGTTTGACTGGATGGATGAGACAAAAGTCGTTGCTGATGATCATAACCTGGACCTCATCAGCTATGAGGGAGGGCAGCACCTGGTAGCCACGGGCGCCAACGTCAACATTGATGACTTGACCCAAAAGCTTATCGCTACCAACAGGCATGAAGGCATGTATGACCTTTATTGCAAGTATTTTGATTATTGGTATGAAACAGTTGGAGGAGGGTTGTTTGCAGTCTTTTCTTCTCACGGCACTCCCAGCAAATGGGGCAGCTGGGGCATAAAGGAACACATGCTGGACACCCTAAACCACAAATACCTTGCTGTGCAGGAATGTGTGCAGTCCTATAATTCAACTCCTGTAAGTACCGGTGAAAGACAAGAAAACGATACCTTCAAAGTCTTTCCCAATCCAAGCTTTGATGGTCATGTACTGATTGAACATTCTCTGGAAAATCCAAAGCTGGTTGTTTTTGATGTAAACGGGAAGTTGGTACCTTTTTCCTATGCTTCGTTAAGTTCAAATCAGGTTGCATTGCAAATTCATAAAAATGGAATGTTTTTTCTTACACTCACAGCTGGCGACAAATTCGTAGTACAAAAAATCTGGGTGCAAGAAAATTGATTTGCTCTTATAGGTTCCATCTTTTTGAAGTTGTACTGTGATCTTCCAAATCACAGTACAACTTCCTTGAATTTTGGCTATTTTACCGCTGAATGAAATCTACAAACTATGCTACGAACACTTACATTCTTGACCATTTTTTCCTTTGTTTTGCTTCAAAACAATTGGGCACAAAATATTCCGATCACCTTTCAAAGTGATAACCTTACTTTGAATGGCACCCTTACCATACCCACAGGACAAGGACCATTTCCGGCAGTTATTTTAGTACATGGATCAGGGCCCAGCGATCGGGACCAAACGGTTACCTTATCCGATGGAAACTCAATGTGCTTGTATCCTCAGTTGTTTGGAAAAACAATCAAAAATTTCAAAGACATTGCTGAATACCTTGGCAACCAGGGCATTGCTGTTTTGCGTTACGATAAAAGGACTTTCACACACGGGGCATCTTTGGATGAAAAAACCATAAGCACTTATGATTTTGCAAATGACATCGAAGCTGCCATTGATTTTTTAAAAACAAGATCCGAAGTCAATGCAGAATGTATTGTGCTGGCTGGCCATAGTCAGGGTTCTGTTTTGATACCGGTAGCTGCCATGGGCAGAAATGATGTAGCAGGATTGATTTCCCTGGCCGGTACGGTTACTCCGATTGATAGTATTTTACCCGAACAATTCCGCGATATCTACATCCAATGTGCCAATGCACCGGCCCTGGGTGAGTTGGTGGCAAGTCAGTTTTACAATCAGTTCCAACAAAAAAGACAAGGAACCTTTCCGCTTGACCAACAAGTAGAAATTAATGTACCGGGCAACCCCAGCAACCCGGTACCGTTTGGTTACGGTCTTTTTTGGAGAGACTGGATAGAAATGAACGATGCTGTCATTGATAATTACACTTCGATCGGCGTTCCTATCCTCATAATGCAAGGAGAAAATGACTTCAATGTACCGCCTGATAATGCTGATAAATTTGAAGCAGGTTTACCTGCTACCAGAACCACTGTGCTGAAATATCCAGGCATCAATCATTTCCTGACTACGCAGAATGATCCAAAAGTAGACAGCCAATTATTGGCTGATATGGCTGACTGGATAAAAAATACAAAGACCAGTAGTGTGAAAAATATTGCTACAGAAAAAGCTGCAACGGTTGTAGTAAAGGACAGCTCCATTTTGGTAAATTTTGATACAGCAAATCATGGTTTTACCAGATTTGAAATGCTTGATGTAAACGGTAAAACCATTTCAAAAGGACCTATTGACAGGGCCTCTGCTGTTGAGATTAATATCAACCTTACACCGGGTCAGTATTTCCTTTCCCTTACAGGCAAAAAGCACCTTACCCAACCATTTGTTGTGGTGAGGTAAACCATGGAGTCTTTATTTTTTTGAAGGTCTCATTTAACATCCTTCGAAAATTGGTTGTTCTTTTTTTATAAAATCAGAACAAATGAAAAACAAGATGGGGTTCAATGCCACCTGGTCCATGGCTGTAGGAGGCATGGTTGGCGGCGGTATTTTTTCAGTTTTAGGGGTAGTTGTAGACTTATCCGGCCAGTGGGCCTGGTTAAGTTTTGTCCTGGCTGGTATCATTTCCATTATATCTGCGCATGGTTACAGCCAGCTTTCCATTAAATATCAACAAAGTGGTGGTGCCTTTACTTTTTTAAAGGAAATTAATCATAAAAAGCTGGGAGGTGGTCTTTCCTGGGTCCTGATAGTAGGATACATTCTGACTATTTCTGTTTATGCTTTCACTTTTGGCCATTATGTGGCGCATGTATTTCATGCCGGTGCCTGGTTACCCAAATTCCTGGCTTTTTCGGTAATCGCTATTTTGGCGCTGGTCAATTTGCGGGGTGTAGGCGATGCGAGTATGGTAGAAATTATTACGGTTTGGGGGAAACTAGCGGTCTTATTGGGTCTCTCAGCTTACGGCTTGTATCTCTGGAATCCGGAAGCACTCAGTGAAGGCATGCAACCCAAAAGTTGGACTACTGCTTTGATGGGAGCTGCAACCATATTCATGGCTTACGAAGGATTCCAACTCCTTTCCTACGATTATGAAGACATTGAAAATGCAGAAAAGACGCTTCCCCGAGCCATGATGACCGCAGTAATTGCTGTGATTGCTATTTATGTAATGGTCTCATTGGGAGCAACCATGCTGGTGGGTGCAAAAACACTTATCGAACAGGAAGAAGTAGCTCTTGCCGTTGCGGGAAAACAAGCTTTTGGTATGACCGGCCTTATTCTGGTTACCATCGCTGCTGCGTTTTCTACCGGATCTGCCATCAACGCTACCTTATTTAGTACCGGAAGACTCATGGAAAGAGTCGCAAATGAACATGTTTTACCTTCCTGGTTAAGTAAGGAAAACAAGAGTGGGATCCCCTGGTTGGCCATTGTAATCATTGCAGGGTTTGCCGGACTGTTATCTGCAATTGGTTCCTTATCAACCCTGGTCGATGCTGCCAGTTTAATCTTCCTCGTGACCTTTGGGACGGTTAATTTTATCGCCTTCAGAGAAAAGATCAAGTGGCACTGGTTGTCATTAATTGGCTTTGGAGGTTGTCTGGCTGCAGCTATTGCTTCCACAATACGCCAATTTCAAATTAATCCGGTTGCCATTGGAATTGTATTATTTTTGTTGATGGCTGCTTTTTTTGGTAGTCCACTTATTTTAAAAAGTGAAAAGGATTGATATGACCTTTTCTCCAAATTCATCTGCATGAAAGGTTTTCACCTGATTTTACCGGTTTTGCTATTTTTTGGCGCTTGTAAAGAAAAAGAAGCTGCTCCTCCACGTATCAACCTCGACCTGGAAGGCAGGAAAGCGATTTTATCAGCAAATGACTCGCTGGAATCAGGCAGTACTTACCTTGCTTTGTATACGCAGATCTACCAGCGAAGCCAACATCATACGTATGACCTGACCTCGACGGTTAGTATGCGCAATATCTCATCCGACGATACCATCTATATTCAGCGAGCCGATTTTTATGACACCCATGGGGTACTTTTAAGAGCCTATGTCAAGGAACCAATTTTCCTGGCACCCTTGGAAACCGTTGAAATTGTGATAGATGAAAAGGATAAATCAGGTGGAACAGGGGCTAATTTTATCATAGATTGGAAGAAAAAAACAACTTGTCATGATCCTTATTTTCAAGCAGTTATGATATCAACTACCGGACAACAAGGGCTTTCATTTACAACTGAAGGTGTCAGGCGAGACTGATTAACTACTATTTTTTTCGTATTATAGCTTTCCCTTAAGACGATTTGAGCAAATTTATGGAGCAATGGAATTTGAGTCTTTTAAGTCGATAGCCCTCTCCTTCCCGGAAACCAATATGGAAATCCATTTTAATAAAATATCATTTAGGATTTCTAAAAAAATATTTGCTACCTACGACCCGGATACCAATCAGACGGTTGTTAAACTTGGTATTTTTCAACAGGATGAATTTTGTGAAAAGTATCCTGAAGTATTGGAGCCGGTACCTAACAAATGGGGCAAAAAAGGTTGGACCAATTTTGATATTACCAATGCCGACAATTCTTTTGTATTTGAAATCGTAAAAGCTGCCTTTTTAGATAGAGCCCCAAAATCAATCTCAAAAAATTACCAGAGGAACACAGAAACATCCTAAATTGAGTTCGGAATTTTGAATTAATCCTTATTGGCCTGCCTGAATTAATTCTGACAGGTAAATCGTAAATCACCTTACATGCACCTTACTCATGTATTGTTGTATACAAACCAATTAGAAAATCTTCGCCATTTCTATGCTGAAACACTTGGCCTGGAAGTGAACGGAAACGGTACTGAATCTATCACCGTAAAGATTGGACCTTCCTTGCTTGAATTTCGCTACCATCCCGAGTCCAGGTATTACCATTTTGCCATCAATATTCCATTCAATCAAATAGATGATGCTTTACAATGGATAAAGGCCAAAACGGCTGTCTTACCTTTTGATGGATCAGAAATCGTCCCTTTTAAAAGTTGGAATGCAGAAGCAGTATATTTTAAGGATCCGGCAGGGAATATTCTGGAATTTATTGCCAGAAAAAATTTGAACGAAACTTCCGATGCACCCTTTGGCCCTGCCTCCTTTCAAAGAATCTCAGAAATCGGGGTCCCCGTAAAGTCAGTTTCAGAAGTTTTTGAAAACCTGCATTTTATTGCCAAACAGGATATTTATAGTGGAGATCTACATCGATTTTGCGCTGTAGGAAATGAATATGGCCTTTTTATTTTAATCAATCCGGAAGAGAAAAAATGGATACCGGAAATGGTGGATGCACGTTTTTTCCCATTAGAAGTGCATTTTACAAATTATAAAAATGAAACCTTTCATGCCTTGTTAGATGAAAACGGATGGTTTAAATTTGTATAGTTGAACAAAACCAAAGCTTTGAAACATGCTAAAAATTAAAACACTTTCTGATAAAAAAATAAAGGACGCTAATCGTTTTCGTCTTATTTTTTACCTTTTCTACTACACTTTCATTTTTGTTTTAATGAGAAAGGAGCAGATCATGGGGATTGTAGCCACCATTTTTGCAATTATTGCGATCGCATTTGTTTTTTTTAGATCCAAAAAAAGCAAACCGGGATCTGGCTATCTTGAAATAGATGATAACGAGGTTCGAATTTTCGAACATGACAATAAACTCTCAGAACGGTTACCTATAAATAATAATGGTAGCCTTCATTATCATCCTCGCAAAAACTGGTTGAAAATTATTGCCTTAATGGTAGACTACCCTACCCTCACCATTCATTCAGAAGGAAAGGATTACACTTTCAACGTGTTGCTTGATTCTAAATTAATGGAGAAGCGCTTTAGGGAAAGACTGAACCTGGCTTAGCTAATGACTTTGTTTTGATACTCTTTTGGAGATTCAAGTATGTGCTTTTTAAAGACCCTGTTGAAGTAGGAACGACTTTCAAATCCACATTCCATAAATACGTCCTTGATTTTTCTGGAAGGATCCTTTAATAACCGCAGTGCCAGTTGAATTCGTTCGTTGTTGATAAACTCTACGGGAGAAAGCCCCATTTCATTTTTAAAAACACGGTGAAAATTCGATTCACTCATACAGGCTTTTTGGCTCAATAACTCAATGGTCAAAGGTTGACTCAGGTTTTCCTGTATGTAACGCACTACGAATGCAATGCGATTATTAGAGCAAATTTGGTCAGATTTATCCAAATACACCTTACGGGTATTAGCCTGCAAAATCCGAATAATGAGTTCTTTTAAAGTAAAGTCGACAAAAACATCTTTGGAAGGATGGTCTTCTGTAAAGAGGAACAGAAGCTTTTGAATGATCTGGTAAATTCCATTGTCATTGGTAAAATGGAAATTATAATCCATGAAGTCCCACTCTCGTTCATCAGCCCTTGGCATAGTGTCATTCATGATAGATATGACTTTAAAAATCATCTCTTCGCTTATAGCCATAGCCAGACATTGCGTTGGGTCCTGCACTTTTGCTTGCGGGAAATCAATACACATCACTTCATTTGAAGGTAATATCAAGGACTCACCGGGTAAAAAGTCAAAAGATTGTTTGTCTCGGAGGTGCATGATTTTTTTACCCTTGATCATGCTGGCCAGTACAGGTTGGTCAAATTGCAATAAAACACTCTCTGCAGTCTGATGTGTTTCAAACACGTGCATTGCAGCATGATTCATGGTGTAAGAGGTCTGATTCTCCACCATGGTCTCTAACTTCCTCGCTCTGTAAAAATTTTTTGGCAACTCCATTTTGAAACATTTTCCTGACTATAACCACAAAATCAAAATAAAGATGAGACTTATCGAAGAATAATCAAATTTTAGATGGGCTTCTTTATTCCCTACAAACGATTTGCAAGTATTGTTCACATTTTTTAGAGAATAGGTCAATTTAAAGGTATTTAAGATAGATAATTTTGTCATATCAAATGATTGCAAAACAAAAGTGCATCATTTTGATGTCAGCAAAATTATTTTCTAATCAAAAAAACCTTAAAGTATGAGCGATGTACTATCAACTACTCGGTCGGATATAGCAAAACCCCAGTTTAAAAACCAATACGATAACTTTATTGGTGGCAAATGGGTAGCTCCGGTAAAAGGAGAATACTTCGAAAATATTTCTCCGGTAGACGGGCAATCCTTTACAAAAGTAGCAAGATCAACTGCTGAAGATATCGAACTGGCGCTGGATGCCGCCTGGGCAGCTGCACCTCATTGGAATAATACTTCTGCCACGGTAAGAAGCAACTTGTTATTAAAAATAGCCAATGTCATGGAGGAAAATCTGGACGTATTGGCAAGAGCAGAGACCTGGGACAACGGCAAACCCTACCGTGAAACCAAAAATGCAGACTTACCATTGGCCATCGACCACTTCCGCTATTTTGCCGGTGTAATCCGTGCTGAAGAAGGTACTGCTAGCGAATTGGATGCCAACACCGTTTCGATCAATATCCCGGAACCATTGGGCGTAGTTGCGCAAATCATTCCATGGAATTTCCCATTACTGATGGCTGCCTGGAAAGTTGCACCGGCTTTAGCCGCAGGTAACTGTGTAGTGTTGAAGCCTGCAGAACAGACGCCGGTAGGTATCATGATTTTGATGGAGTTGATTCAGGATATATTGCCAGCTGGTGTGTTGAATGTAGTCAATGGATTTGGAATTGAAGCAGGTAAACCGCTGGCTTCAAACCCTAGAGTAAACAAAGTGGCCTTTACAGGTGAGACCACAACCGGTCAGCTTATTATGCAATATGCTTCCAAAAACATCGTGCCTGTAACCCTTGAACTTGGTGGAAAATCACCCAACATTTTCTTTGAAAGTGTAATGGATGCTGATGATGACTACCTTAACAAAGCCATTGAAGGAGCAGTATTATTTGCCTTTAACCAAGGTGAGGTTTGTACCTGTCCATCCCGTTTGTTGGTACAGGAAAGCATCTTTGACAAGTTTATGGAGAAAGTGGTGGCAAGAACCAAAGCCATTAAAATCGGTCACCCATTGGATCCAAATACCATGATGGGAGCCCAGGCTTCCAATGACCAATATGAGAAGATCCTGAACTACATCAACATCGGTAAAGAAGAAGGATGTGAAGTATTGGCAGGCGGTGAAGCGGCATTCAATGAAGGTCTGGATGGCGGATATTACATCCAACCTACCATTTTGAAAGGTAACAACAAGATGAGAGTGTTCCAGGAAGAGATCTTCGGACCGGTAGTTTGTGTGACCACTTTCAAAGATGAAGCTGAAGCAGTTGAAATTGCCAATGACACATTGTACGGATTGGGTGCTGGTGTTTGGACAAGAGATACGCACCAGGCATATCAGATTTCCAGACAGGTACAGGCGGGTCGCGTTTGGGTGAACTGTTACCACGCTTATCCTGCACATGCTCCATTTGGCGGATATAAAAAATCAGGTATCGGTAGAGAAACACATAAAATGATGTTGAACCATTACCGTCAAACCAAAAACATGCTTATCTCTTACGATAAAAACGCTTTAGGATTTTTCTAAAAAAGTCGAAATGGTAGAAAGAGTATTAGTTACAAAGGAAGCGAGTGCGGTCATTGACCAATTAAGGCAACAACACGGGCCTTTGATGTTTCATCAAAGTGGCGGATGTTGTGACGGGTCAAGCCCCATGTGTTATCCTGCAGGCGAATTGATGTTGGACGAATCTGATGTTTGGTTGGGAAATATTGCTGACTGCGATTTTTACATGTCAAAGGACCAATTTGAATATTGGAAGCATACCCAACTTACAGTGGATATCACAAAAGGCAGAGGCTCCAGCTTCTCCCTGGAGATACCCCTCGGATTACGATTTGTCATCAAGTCGAGACTGTATAAGGATGAAGAATTGAATCAGCTAAGCCCGATTCGATATGGGGAAATCACTCCTTCCTGATATACAAATCTCCAAATTTCCAGTATAACCCATTCAAGAGCCGGCTTTGACCGGCTCTTTTTTTGTCAAAAAGTCCCTTAAAATCCCACCTTCATCGAAAAAATACTTTCCTCCGACCAGGAGATTCCTATCATCGTTATTGAAAAGAAATGCTTTTTAAAAAATTGTCATATAGCTTTCAATGGTATGCAGTATGCTGTGTTACCCCATTTTTTAAATAGCGATAACTTTCAGATTGCATTTCAGACCATACAAAAAAGTTAGGGTCCAAACATCTGATAGGATAACAATCCAACTGGAGGGAATATACAACGGAAATAAAAGGTCCTACACCGCTTGTTTTGCAAAATGCATCTATACATTTTTTAGTTTTTGAAAAATAATTTTTCAAAAGATGCATCCCTTTCAAATTATTGTTGTCTTTAACGGGTGTTGCAAACCCTGTTAAAACCTTAACTATGTACCGAAGTTCCAGACTCCTGATTACAGGCATATTGGGTTTAGCCTTTTTGTTTTCATCCCAATCACTATTTGCAGTGCATCCACCCTGGGGCATTGCTACTGACATTGAAGGCAATATTTACTTCCCTGACCTTACACACCATTCCAGAGGTGCACTCTGGAAAATTGATAAAAAGGGTAAGTTAATCTTGCTGGAAGAAGATTTCCATGCACATAATGTGGTAACCGATAAATTTGGAAATGTCTATTCCTCCCATGGAGAAGCAGATCAGTACTTCATTCGCTTTTCACCCAAAGGGAAAAAAGACACCCTGGTCCATAAGGACAACTTCAACGACTTCTTTGGAGGCAATTGCACCATAACCAAGGATGGGAAAATTGTTTTTGGCATAGAAAACAAGATTTGGACCTTGGACAACCAGGGCAATCGAGTGCCTTACACAGATTTCGAATTCAGCTGGAACCAGGCTTTGTTTGCCGATGAAGAAGGAAACCTGTTTGCTACGGATATCAAACGCCACAACGGAAGTATTGTAAAAATTCCTAAAAATGGCAAACCCGAAATCGTTGCAGAAAACCTAATCAGCTCCAAACCTGAAGAAAGAAACCTGCATAATGATGTGCTATTGGGAATGGGAAAAGATGAAGCCGGCGAACTATACGTTGCGGAAACTGCCGGAAAACAGATACTTAAGGTAAAAGCAGGTGAAAAACCTTCTACTTTTTATAAATCGGAAGATGAATGGACCCCTACTGCCATTACATTCAGAGACGGTGTTGCTTATATTTTGGAATCACACGAAAGTAACGCTAAAGGTCCAAAAATCACCATTATCCAAAATGGGAAAAAACCTAAAACCTTGTTCGATTTTCCCAACTATTTTAAAGATGCCTGGACACAAATGCAGAGCCAGTCCTACCAATTGCGCAATTCATTTTGGGTAGGCATGTTCTTGTTGCCTTTGTTATTGGCAAGCCTGATTTTCATGATTACAAAAAGTATTCATCGGGCCGGTATCTATTAAAAAAATCACCCTAAAAAATGTAAGCCTCTTTGTGATGTACACAAAGAGGCTTTTTTATTTAGCACCTGTAATTTGTTATTTATGAACCTTTTACGAATCGTATTGTCCTATTTTTACGTAACTTGATAGGACAGTATCCTGTAACCATTAATTCTATCGCTTATGATTCCTGCGCGATTCACATTTTACAGCACCTTTCAAATGCTACTTTGCTTTTTGAGTATAAGCCTGGCAATTGCTTGTGAAAAAAAGCAGGATGATATAATTGACGACAGTGTAGAAAGTCTGTTCAATTACGAATTGAATGGTATCTCACAGGATGCGAATGCAGAAGCATTTATCTATAATGACTCCATCATAGTTATGACTACTGATGATTTAAGTTTTTATTTTGATGGTTATAGCCTTCAAAAGAGAAACTTAAACCAATCCAATTATTCAGAGGTAATTGTGTCGGGTATCTACTCTACCAATGTACCCATGGAGACCACCGGATTCATCCAAATTGAGAATTGGGACATTCGAAATATTTTAATCTCAGGAAGTTTTCAATTTGATGCTTTCGATTCATTTGATACTACTAAAACAGTAACTGTTACGAATGGTACGTTTGAAGATATTTCCATTTTCAGGACGAATACAGATTATTACAAAGGTAAGGTCAGGGCAAAATTCAAAAATCAAAACATTGCTTACCGACTTGTCAACGCGCAATGGGATCAGACGGATAATACCCTACGAATCAAATTCTCCCATCCTTCTAAAAATGATTTCACTCTCACCTTAGACGCCAATCTGGATAATGGCACTTATCTGTTGGAGGACCTGGATGCTGATCAGTTTTTATTGGAATATGAAGACAGGCAGGTCAAACAGCGACTTTTCCCTGAGGTCAATTGTAAAGTAGTCATCGCGGGCAAGGACCTGGATAATGAAAAAATAAATATTACCATTTCCGGTGAGTTTTCAGATGAATTTGCGGCCCCCTTCCCTATTGAAGATTTAAATATCCGTGTCACTACCATAAATTAGTACCTTCGGACTTCAATAAATTCCAGACTTTCCTATGCTCATCAAATCGTCCGACGAATTAGAAGGCATGAAAAGAGTTAGCAGCTTTGTTGCTACCACACTACAACAAATGACCGCTTTTGCTAAACCCGGCATGTCCACCTATGAATTGGACCAGTTTGGAGGTGAGCTATTTAAAAAAGCCGGTGCAAAATCTGCTCCTTATGTCTCCTATGGTTTCCCGGGTTGGACCTGCATTTCTGTTAATCAGGAAATTGCACATGGCCTGCCTAGCAAGAAAACTATTTTAAAAGAAGGTGACCTGGTCAATATCGATGTTTCTGCTTCTCTACATGGTTTTTTTGCCGATAATGGAGGTTCTTTCGTACTGGGAAATGACGTACACAACTTCGGCCCGTTGGTAGAAGCTTCGAAGCGTATATTGAAAAAAGCCATTGAAGGAATCACTGTCGACAGCAAGGTAAACCTGGTTGGGCGAACGATTCATCGGGAAGCCCAAAAAGCTGGCTTTACGGTTATACATGACTTGTGTGGTCATGGCGTGGGAAGAAGTCTGCACGAAGAGCCTAGCGAGATACCTAATTATTTTGACCGATGGAATCGAAAGCGATTTCGCAAAAATCTGGTAGTCGCTGTCGAGACCTTCATTTCCACCAAATCAAAACACTTTGAGACATTGGATGATGGTTGGACTCTGGTAGGTAACAAAGGTGGTTTTGTCGCTCAACACGAACACACCCTGGTTATTACAGAAGATGGCCCAATGGTATTGACTGGTGAGAATGGGTATTGGTAGGGGGTTTCGGTGTTCGGGGTTCGGTTTTAATTCATAGTCACGAAATACGAGTGACGAATGACGGGTTACCTTTTAAAAGCCAAAAACCCAGCACCGAACACCAAACACCGAATACC